>SSFI01000059.1 GCA_008015325.1 Rheinheimera sp. | reverse complement strand
GGATAACAGCTGCTGCTCGTCCAGTAACTGCGCCATTTCGCTGTAACGGGCGAAGCGCTTTAGGTCTTCCTCCGCCTGCAGCATATCCTGATACAAACGCTCTTTTTCCCGGCTTTTGCCGGCAAAATCGACGGCAACTTCTGCTTGTTGCTCTAAAGTCGCCAACGTCAGCTGCAATGCTTCGATTTGCTCTTTCAGCGCGACTTTGCCTTCACTGCCGGCCATATCGGGCGCGGTTAAATGGCTTAAATCAATTGTGGCACCGGCCAGATGCAGTTTGCCGCCTTTAAAGGCGTCGGCAATCTGGCCGAGTTGCTCAGCAAAAGCATCATCGTCGTTGATCACCACATCGCCGCCGGTTGCGGTCGATAACGACAATAAATCCGGGTTCAACAGCTTGGTCAGCTGCTGTACTTCACCTAAAGACAAATCTTCGCGTAGCCGCGAATACAGGTTGTATTCGAGGTTTTTCAGCTGCAGTTTCAGGCTCTTTAACTGCTTCTGGGTTTGCGCTTGCTGATGCGCGAGTGTTGCCGGATTTAAGTTCGCCGCGCCTTGCAGGCTATGGCTCAGGCTCTCGTATTGGGCGCGGATATTGGCGAGGTTCGACTGCAGCGTCGGCAGGTTGGTCAGGCCAAAACGCTGGGCCAGGGCATCATGTTCGTCAAACCAGCTTTTCAGGCCAAGTTGTTTACTCGATAGCTCTTTAATCTGGCCAACATACAAACGCTGTTTGTCTTCCAGCTGATGTTTTTCCTGCGCCAGCGCTTCGAGCTGCTCGCCGAGCTCTTCTTGCTGTTCGTCCAGATAACTCTGGAACTCAATTAAGGCTTTATCCAGCTTCGGTGCATAAGCGGCGAGGCGGCCTTTGAGCACTGCGCGGTTATCAATCAGGTTCTCTAAGGCTTCAACCGCTTGTTGCTGATTTTCCAGTGCTTTGAGTTCACGCCGGTCGCGGTTGACCTTTTCAAAGGCATTGTGCCAGACCGTGTAAAAATCGACTTTAGGGTCACTTAAATGGCGGGCAAATACCGGCAATAACAAGCGTTTGACGTCCTGCGCCGTTAAGCGGTGCAGGTTCAGAATGCGGCGGAAAATGTCTTTGTACACTGGTGCGTCGCTGACGTTGGTCAGCGGGATCATCCGCAGATTGATTTTGCTGTCGTACGGCGTGGCACCGCCGGTCAGCATGGCGTTTAATTCCGACGGTTTTAATTCCAGCGGTTCAAAGCCTAAGTTGCGTAAATGATGGTCCAGCTTGTTATAGCGGATGATGCTGTTTTCGCTGACATAATGTGCAAGATCCAGTTTGCCGCGATAACAGAAATACTGGAATTGATAGCCGGCAATTTTGCCAAGACCGGCCACACCAATCACCACCGGGCCTTCGGGCAGATTGGCTTCGAGCAGGATATAACTCTGGTCAGTGCCAAAATAGAACTTCCGCGTTTCATCCAGGTCATGGCCGTCCCATTCGGTCAGGCGCAAATCGTTAATGAGCGGAAATTGCAGGGCGTTAATCACCGAGCTTTTGCCGGTATTATTCGGTGCACAAATCGACGCCGCATCATCCAGTGGGATCACGCATTTGGCGTAGCCGGCGGTATTCAGCAGCGCAAGTTTGGTTAAGCCATAAAGTTCAGACATCGCTATGGCCCTCATCTGCCTGTAAAGAATCTACTGCGACTAATGCATCGAGAAAACGATACAACGGCGGCAGCAATTTAAAATTATCGCCCTGGGTTTTGGCAAAACCGTAACGCAGCATGCGGTTGCCGACTTCGCGTTTTAAATCGGTGGCAGAGTAGATCTCCAACTGCTCAAACAAGTGATATTGCTGCTGCAGGATGCTGGATAAAATCTCGTGATTGATTTCACTTTCGAATAACGCACGCAGCGGGTCCTGACCCTGATCGGCAAAAAACTCGACTAAGGCATAAGTGGTCAGCGCAAAGAGTCGGGAAATTTTGCCCATGTTGACCGTCGCGTCGTCGACATCAAAATAAAAGAAACCACGGCTGTCGCGTTTCAGCTGATTGCCGAGCGCGCCAAATAAAGCGCTGTAGGCGTCTTCATTGCCGTCCAGCTCAGTCCAGAGCGCAAAATCCTGCTCGCTGATGTGGTAGCCGGTGGTCAGGCGTTTGTGAATGTCTGCCAGATTGGGCAGCTTTTCGAGATCAATCTGCATGGGTTATGTCCTGTCGGCCGGGCGGGTGACAAAAGGGTGCAGGCGCAGGCGAAAGCCATTAACTTCCATTTCACTGACGCTGTCCTGATGTTCCAGCTTTAACGCCGGAGCGCGACTTAATTCCTGATACAAAAATAATAATTCGTCGACTGGCAGCTGCGGATAACTGCGTGCCAGCCATTGCGATAAGTCGGTATTGGTTTTTTGCGTGCGTGCCGATTTCAGCACATCCTGTAAATCCGGCACGCGGATATTGGCGCCGGGCTGACTGTCGACGGCGTCGGGCAGCTGATAGTTATCGTCCTGATAATCCACTAGTTCTGCCATGTAACTGGTAATTTGATTGGCACTGCCGAGGCTGAATTTTTGATGGTCTGAGCTGAACTTCGGTACCAGCTGTTCCATCGTCGGTTCAAAACCCTGTTTGCGTAAGGTGGCAAGCACCAGACTGGCATTGCGCGAAATCAGCGTATTTTTGCGCAGTTCTTCCCGCAGTGGCATCAGTACGTCGGTGCTTCTGGTCAGCGATTCGCGGCCAATCTGGTTCATATCCAGCAAGCGGGTGCGTAGCTGCACTAAAGGCTCTTTGTCACCGGACATAAAACCGGTGTCTTCGATAAACTGCACTAAATCCGACAGGCAATGTTCCAGCGTTTCGATGCTGGTCTGGAATGGCCCATTGATATCAATCATCTGCAGCACAGGCTCGATGTATTCGTCAAAAGCCTCCATCACAGCGGCGTAACGACGCGCCAGCGATAAATTGCTGTCGTCAGCTTTGGCTTTGTCAACCAAATGTAAAATGGCGCCTTCGTTTTTACGGAAGTGTTTGACTACTTCGCGCACCCGTTCATCCATCAGCCGGACAAAACGGCGCATCTCGTGGACGTCCTTCTGGCGTACTGCAGTATCGAGACGGGCGCGTAAACGGTCTAACTCGTCAATGCGGCTTTGAATATCGCCAACAGTACCGAGATTGTGTTCCTGAGTCAGAAATTGAATAAACTCCAGTACCGAACGGTTCAGTTCCAGCTGACTGGATTTGGCCTGCGGGATCAGAATTTCCTGCGCCAGCAGTTTCTGTGCTTCACGGAACACCTGCTCACTGGAAAGTTGCGGGAAATAACGGCTGAACAGCGCCTGTACGTCCTGAAAACTAAAACTGTACAGCTGGCTGCGGTTGGCCAGTGCTTCCAGTACCGGCCAGTCTTCATCCAGGCATTTCAGTATTTTTTTGGCTGATAACATGTGGGGAAAGCTTTCATCCGGTGATTATTTGATTCATTGGGGTTATACGACCAATTTCCAGTAGAGCACGACGAACCGCGGTGCTAGAATGCCGCCCCGACAATATTTCATAATTTATTAATAATTGCGGGTGGTCATTTATGCTAACGGGTATTTTACTGGGCTTGGTTGCACTTGCCTTTGTGCTGATCGTTATAGAGGATATTATCCACGTAAACAAGGCAAAAACGACACTTTTTTTCGGTACTCTGTGCTGGATTTTACTGTTTATTTTTGCTGAAGGTGATGCCTCCCGCGAGCATGTTCAGCATCAGCTGGAACACAATTTGTTAGAAATCGCCACCTTGTGGTTATTTTTAATGTCAACTATGACTTTTGTTGCCTATTTAAACAGCAAAGGTTTTATTGCCCAGATAGTGCAGCGCGCTTTACCCGCACAATTATCTGAACGCAAATTGATGTTTATTGTCGCCAGTTTTGCTTTTGTGTTCTCGTCTTTTGCTGACAACGTCACGGCCACTTTGGTGTCTATCGCGGTGATTTCCAGCGTGAAACTGGAAGCGGCGAAAAAAATCCGTTATGGCACCTTAATTATTTTCGCGGTCAACAGTGGCGGTGTGTCGTTAATCACCGGTGATGTGACGACGCTGATGTTCTTCCTGGCGGATAAAGTGACGATCGCCAATTTGCTGCTGTTAGTTGTGCCGGCGTTTTTCTCGGTCGCCGTGCTGGCGCTGTTTTTGTCGCGGGGGCTGGATCAGCAGCTCGTTGTTGAGAAAAATAAGAAACCGCTGGCGAAAACCGACATTACTATCGCCGGCATTTTTGTCCTGACTATCAGTGGAACTCTGCTTCTTAATGTGCTGTACGCCATTCCGCCGGTACTGACATTTTTATTCGGTCTTGCCGTGATGTTTTTGATTGCTCAAGTCCTGATGCGCAAAAAAGCCGCGCAGAGCATTATCAATTATGTTCGCGAAGTTGAATTTGAAACGCTGCTGTTTTTCTTAGGTGTGCTGTTGTTGGTTGGCGTATTAAAAGAAGTGAATTTCCTGCAGCATTTCACCGATTTGTATGCCATGTTGCCACCACTGCAAGCAAATTATCTGATGGGCTTGTCTTCAGCCCTGATCGACAACGTGCCGCTGACCGCTGCGTTACTGAAAGCCGATTTGGTGATGACGCCAGGCGAGTGGTTACTGCTGACCTATGCGACTGGTGTTGGTGGCTCTTTGCTGATTATCGGTTCTGCTGCAGGCATTATTGCCATGAGCAAATTAAAGGAACTGACTTTTGGCACTTACCTGAAAATGGGTGGTTACCTGTTGTTCTGTTACAGCTTAGGGTACGCCGGTGTGTATTTGTTTGGTCAGTTTGCCAGCTAATCACTTTTGACCTTCAGAGACGGCGCTGCGGCGCCGTTTTTTTTGGTCTTTAGGGCAGATGCCACAAAAATGTTAGCCGTCTGTGCTTGGTCTCATTGATACAAAGTGGTGCAGAGTTTTTCTGTAATATTGTTACAGACGTCTAAAAGGCTGTTGCCTTTTTAGCACAACCAAGGTAAGGTAGCGGCGTCAATCATTCTGATAGACCAGAAGAGGAGCGTTCACCAGGTAGTTCAGTTCAGGTGGCTATACACCGCAGACTGAAGGAGGGGGATGAACGCCGAGGAAAACCTGTCATAGCAGCAGGTTTTTCGGTTGTCAGGGCTGAATCCCTGTGACTGTCACCTGAAACTTCGGTGGAGAGCTTCTGGCCTTTGTTGTGTCTGCAAGTAGACAACAACACCGCGCTGCTGCGTCCGGGGTTTGTTGTATCTGATTGTTGTGCTGCAAATGCCATGCTCTGCTTATTTTGTTTATAAGGAGAGACACCTTGTCTAATCAATTCATCGTCGCCAAGTTTGGCGGTACTTCAGTTGCTGATTTCACGGCTATGTCGCGTTGCGCGGACATTGTCCTTGCCGATCCGGCGATCCGTTTAGTCGTAGTCAGCGCCAGCTCAGGCGTGACTAATCTGCTCGTTGCCATCACCAAAGAAGATATCATTGAAGGCCGCTTTGCCCATTACGCTGGCATTGAGCGTATCACTTACGCCGTGTTGGAAAAACTGCAGCAACAAGCTGCGGTCGGTGCTGCCATTGAACAGCTGCTGCTGGAACTAAAAACCCTGATTGGCCGCACTGTGGCATTTACCGACAGCGAAAAAGATCTGGTGCAATCTTTTGGCGAGCGCTTGAGTTCAGTATTGTTCGCACAAGTGCTTGCTGAGCGTGGTGCCGCGGTCAGCAGTTTTGATGTGCGGCAGGTGCTGCGTACTGATTCGCGTTTTGGTAAAGGCGAGCCGCAAATTGATCAGATCGCGGCGCTGTCTGCGCAATATCTGACCCCGTTGTTACAATCACAAATTATTGTCACACAAGGTTTTATCGGTGCAGACAGTGCCAATCAGACCACGACTTTAGGGCGCGGCGGTTCGGATTACAGC
>SSFI01000030.1 GCA_008015325.1 Rheinheimera sp. | reverse complement strand
CAAAGGGATCAGACTGTAAATCTGACGGCACTGCCTTCGAAGGTTCGAATCCTTCCCCCTCCACCATCTTCGCGTTACCTTCAACGCCGTTGCGGCATCAGACCAGCAAAAAATCCAACTCAGCATGCTTTAAACAGCAACATTCAGTTGTCTGCAGCTATTTTATCTGCCCATCTGACTCAACTATTTTTGCAAGAAATTTTGCCGCACCGAACTCAGTTCAAACTACTCAGTTCAAACTGGTTCCCTTGCCTGCAAGTATGGAAAAGCATTTGCGCGGCAGAGGTCATTCAAACCTCCGCACACAAAGGTAGATCAGGCCTGCTGTAATAGCGGTAACAATTCAGCCAATAACGCACTGGCACCAATCCGCATCCCCGCCGGGTTGGCTAACTCTCCGGTGATGTCCTCATACAGTTGAATCAATTCCAGCGCCTGTGCCACAGTTCTGACACCACCAGAGGCTTTAAAACCAACAGGCCGGCCTGCTCCGGCAATCGCCGTCAGCATGATGCGGGCGGCTTCCAACGTCACACCCACAGGTACTTTGCCAGTTGAGGTTTTGACAAAGTCGGCGCCGCCTTCAATGGCCAGTTCAGTCGCTTTACAAATTTGTTGCGCTGTTAATAACTCGCCGGACTCGATAATAATTTTTAATGGCGCGCTGCCACAGGCTTGCCGGACATCATACATAAAATGTTTAACCCGGCCATAATCGCCAGCCAGCAGCGCTTTATAAGGCAGCACAGCGTCGATTTCACCGGCGCCGGCAGCCAAAGCAGTTTCAATTTCCTGAACTACGGTATCCACAGCCAAATCACCGGAGGGGAAATTCACCACAGTTGCTACAGGCACCTGCATCTGCTGTTGTGCCAGATGTTGCAGGGTCTGCTGAATAAATTGCGGGTAGACACAAAATGCCGCCGGCACCGCATCTGGCCTGGCGGTTTGTTGTAGCCACTGCGCCATATCCGCCGGGGTGTCCTGTTCGGTCAGGCGGGTTAAATCCAGTAAACGCAGTAATTGGTGTAATCGCAGGGGACTGGTCATGTTTTCGATTCCTGTTGCTGGTGCGCGGGGACACTCTTCTAAGTTCAATGCCGGCGGATTAAAACAGAAAGCGCTGCGGTTGCAAAGTGCTGCATCTAAGCAGCATCAACTCAGTTTAACGACAGCGTCATTTGCTGCTGATGCTGTTTCAGATAAAGTTTTGCCTCTTGCCAGCGTGGATAAAATTCGGCAACCAAAGCCCAGAAAGCCGGTGAATGATTCATCTGTTGCAGATGCGCCAGTTCATGCACGATGACATAATCACTAACCCAATCCGGCGCCAGTAACAAACGCCAATTCAGACAAATTGTGCCATCGCTGTGACAACTGCCCCACTTGGTTTGCCAGCCTTTAATCAATAATTGCTGCCAGCTCAAGCCCATCAGCTGGCTCCAGTAACTCAGCCGCTGATTGAAATAACGCTGCGCTTCCTTTTGGTACCAGTCTTCCAGCAAGCCCAGCAAATGTTTTTGCCGGTTTTCTGTTTTGATGCGTCGCGATAATTGTATCCAGAGCGTCTGGCCTTCCAGCGTCACAGCTGAAACTGCATCCTCTACCACCCGCAATCTGAGCAGCTGATCGCGCAGCATCAGTTGTTCGCCACTGACCGGATAGCCTTGCTGCGGCCTTTGTTGTTGCTGCTGTAAATGCTGCTCTATCCAAGACGCTTTTTTGGCAATAAATGCGTCAATCTGGGTCTTTTCCAAATATAAAGGCGCCAGCACCGTCAGACCTTTTTGTCCGACCTGCAACGCCAGTGTGCGGCGGCGACTCGAGCGTTTTAACTGATATGGAATACTGCTGAACTGACAGACTTCGTTCACTGCCTGCTCCGGTTGACTGAAAAAAGCCGCTGCAGCATACCCAAGGCCAGCCGCCAGCTGCAAGTCCGCTTTAGACAGTCGCCGCTGGTCGATGCTATGATGGCCACCTTCTGCAATTGCGGCATTTTCAAGGATACGGCTTCAGTTATGAAAATCATTTCATTTAATATCAATGGCCTGCGTGCAAGACCACACCAGCTGCAAGCGCTGGTCGCGCAGCACCAGCCGGATTTCATCGGCTTACAGGAAATTAAAGTCCACGATGATGAATTTCCACATGACGAAGTCAAGCCGCTGGGTTATCACACTTATCATTTCGGCCAGAAAGGCCACTACGGCGTGGCGATCCTGAGTAAAACCCCGGCTGACCAGATGCTGTATGGTTTTCCCGGCGATGCTGAAGATGCGCAGCGCCGTATGTTGATCGGTCAGTGGACGCTGGCCAACGGCAAAAAATTAACCTTATTAAATGGTTATTTCCCGCAAGGTGAAAGCCGTGACCACCCGGTCAAGTTCCCGGCGAAACAGCGCTTTTATGCCGATCTGCTGAACTATTTGCAGCAGCATCATACGCCGGACGACTATATCGCCGTGATTGGTGACATCAATATCTCCCCACTCGACCTGGACATCGGCATTGGCGAGCCAAACCGCAAACGCTGGTTAAAGGATGGCAAATGTTCATTTTTGCCGGAGGAGCGCGACATGCTGCAAACCATCAAAGACTGGGGACTGATTGACACCTTCCGTCAGCTCTACCCGGATCGCACCGAGCGCTACAGCTGGTTTGATTACCGCTCCAAAGGTTTTGATGACAATCGCGGCCTGCGTATCGATGTGGTGATGGCGACGGCTCCACTGGCGACTTTATGCACCGAAAGTGATGTCGATTATGACATCCGCGCCATGGAGCGGCCGTCCGATCATGCGCCGGTCTGGTCGGAATTCACCTTGGGCTGAACCATGTGGTGGTTTTGCGCGCTGTTACTAACGGTGTATTACCTGGTGCTGGACCGCAAAGTCTGGCCCCTGTTGCGTCAGCCTCTATTGCAGGCGCTGTTTGTCGGCGCCTTACTGGCGCTTTCTGTGTTATGGCAACTTAAAGCCCAACTACCGGATTTACCGCCGGTACATTTTCTCGGCATCACCACCGTTGCGTTGCTATTAGGGCTACGCCTGACCGTCCTGGTGATCCCGTTAGCGCTGCTGCTGCCTCAGCTGGCGGCTTTGGCCATGCGCTACCCTGTCACAGAACTCAACGCCATTTTGTTGCAATGGGCTGTGCTGACGCTGGTCGCAGTTCAAAGTTATGGCTGCTACCTGCTAATCAGCCATAAATTACCACAGCATCTGTTTGTGGCAATTTTTGTCAGCGGATTTCTCAATAGTTTGTGCAGCGCACTGACTTTTGTTGCCTTACTGGCACTGGGATTTTTCGGTGTGCTGGGTGCGGGAGAAGACAGTCAGGTCAACGACTTCCTGCTGGTGATGCCACTGTTGGCCATGCCGGAAGCGCTGCTCAATGGCATGGCATTGACGTTACTGTTGGTGTACAAACCGCATTGGGTCGCAGCGTACCGCCAGACCTGATCTGCGCTTATTGGCTGTCAGTTAAAACCAATGATGAAAAAACGCCTTATCCAGCTGGCGTAATGCCGACTGCAACACGTTGGCCAGATCAGCATAACAGGGTTTACCGGTTGCAGCCTGTGGCACTTGCACCCCGGCTTGCTGCATCTGGGCCCTGATATCCTGATACCAGTGGCTGACTGCTGGTGGTAATTGGCTTTGTGAGCGTACACCTAACCAAAAATAACCCTGCAACGGCAGCGCCAGCATAAATAACCCACACGCCAACGCCGACCAGAGATAACTGCTGCCGAAATACTGTAACTGCACACAGACTGACAGCACCGCCAGAGGTGGCATCCACATTTTTAACAGCAGCGTCAGGCGGATCACCCGGTTTTCCGGAAACATCAGATTGAGTTCCTGCAACCGTGGCCAGGTCTGGCTGTATACAACTCCCAGTTGCAAGGTATGACCGACGTCTGTGCGCATGGCTGAACTCCGAACAAGCTATCTAAGGCAACACTAGCATAAAGTGCCCGCTCGCGGGGGCGCATAGCCGGAAAAAAACCTGACAGCCGGCAGCGGCGCCGTATAGTTGAAAGAAAATACTGCATATATGCGGCCAAGGTCAGCAAACTTAGATTTTTAGACCTTTAACAGGACTCATCGAAGTGTCACAAGGTAACAAATTTTGTGCCATTTGAATTAATTCATAATTTTCATATAGATAAAATAGATACACAGAACAACTCACAAAGTTATCCACAGAATCTGTGGACAACCTAAAGACAGAAAACAAACGGATCGCAGCGTTTTCATCCCAAACATAACTAATAAAAACGCTGGCTTGCACAATAAACTCTGCCATACCCTGCATTTTCAGCACTTTTCTTCTCACAGCTTTTTTCAAAGCTTTTTTTGCAGAAGCGCTGCAGTGCCGACAAGGAGTTTGTTACTATCAGCGCAGGCGACCACGCAGGAAATCGCAGATATGACCTCAGCATTCAGCAAACTGACGCTGCACACTGACCAACATCCGGGGCGCGGCATCGAGATCCGCAGCCCGGTCAGCGGCTTAGTGTCTGCGCCAGACGCGCTGGCCGGGCCTGTGTATCAGTCCGGATTAATCCCGGATGCGGTGCAGGTTCAGTTGCAGGGCCATCAGCTGGTCGCGCCATTTAGCGGAATAGTTACCAGCGCCGATCTCGGTGGCAATCGCATCCTGTTGCATCATCCGAATGGGCTCAAGCTGGAAATAGCTTTTCCGCCGCAAGCCGCGCAGCACACGCTGGGCTTTCATTGGCTGGTTGCCACGCGGAGCAAAGTCAGCGCAGGTCAGCCGCTATTGCAGTTTGATGCCGCCCGCCTGACCCCATGGTGTCAGCCGCTGTATTGTATCCTGGCGCTGTCTGACCATCCGAAAATTCAACGTATTCATAGCAAAAGCGGTTATGTAGCCGCCGGGGTGGACCCTTTGTTCTGGCTGGAATTTACCCAGGCGGTGGCCAGCTAAACCCCATTCTGACAGGAGTAAGTTTGCGTGACATCTTGTGTGATCTACGGCATTAAAAATTGTGACACAATGAAGAAAGCCCGCAGTTTGCTGGAGCAAATGCCGGTTGATGTGAAGTTCCACGATTACCGGGCAGACGGCGTGCCGGTGGACGTGCTGCGCCAGGCGATGGCCGTCCTTGGCTATGAAAAGCTCATCAATCAACGGGGTACTACCTGGCGCGCGTTGCCAGACAGCGAAAAAAATATTGTCGACGCCGAAGCCGCATTAACGCTGATGCAACAGCATCCGGCCGTGATCAAACGCCCCTTACTGCAACGTGGCGATCAATTCCTGCTTGGCTTTGACGCCGGCCTCTATCAGCAATTTTGTCTCTGAGCCTTCTATGTCTGAACAATCTGTAATGCCTGAAAAATCTGCCGTGCTCGCGCTGACCGAGGAACTGATCCGGCGCCCGTCCGTCACACCACTGGACGAAGGCTGCCAGCAATTAATGGCTGATCGCCTCGCCGCGCTTGGCTTTGATATCGAATCGATGTTTTTTGAAGATACACTGAATTTATGGGCGCGCCGTGGCCAGGGTAAACCGCTGTTTTGCTTTGCCGGTCATACCGATGTGGTGCCGACAGGCCCGCTCGAGCAATGGCACAGCCCGCCATTTGAACCAGAGATCCGCGACGGTTTGTTATATGGCCGTGGCACTGCGGATATGAAAGGCAGCCTGGCGGCGATGATCGTCGCAACTGAGCGCTTTTTAGCGAAAAACCCGCAGCTTACCGGCGATATCGCGTTTTTAATCACCAGCGATGAAGAAGGCCCATTTATCAATGGCACCAAAAGAGTGATCGAAACGCTGGAAGCACGCCAGGAAAAAATCAGCTGGTGTCTGGTCGGTGAGCCGTCCAGTACCCAGCAAGTCGGTGATGTGATTAAAAATGGCAGGCGCGGCAGTCTGACCGGCTACCTGAAGATTAAAGGCGTACAAGGCCATGTGGCTTACCCGCATCTGGTCGACAACCCAATCCACAAAGCAGCGCCGGCGCTGGCTGCCCTCAGTACAGAAGTCTGGGACCATGGTAATGCCTTTTTCCCGGCCACCAGTTTCCAGATCTCCAATATTCATGCCGGTACCGGTGCCACCAACGTGGTACCGGGTGAGCTGAGCCTGACCTTTAACTTCCGTTACAGCACTGAAGTGACCGCAGAACAGCTGCAGCAACGGGTATTGGCGTTGTTGGATCTGCATCAGCTGCAATACGACATCGAATGGGTGCTCAACGGTCTGCCGTTTCTGACCGATCGCGGCCCGCTGGTTGAGGCTGCGGTGAAAGCAGTGCGTCAGGTACAAGGCTTTGAAACCTCGTTAGAAACTACCGGCGGCACTTCAGACGGCCGTTTTATTGCGCCAACCGGTGCTCAGGTGGTCGAACTTGGCCCCTGTAACGGCACTATCCATAAAATCAACGAACATGTGCGGGTCGCCGATTTAGAGCTGCTGACTGACATGTATGAGGCCATTTTGTGGCACCTGTTGACCTGACCCCCCGCCAACTTACCGGCCTCGATGCGCCGGAATTGGTGGAAGCTGAACCAGGCCGTTTTTTGCAGCCCGCAGTGGCTGCAGCCTATCAGGCCATGCAACAAGCTGCGGCTGCCGACAGAATCGCGCTTCGCATCGCGTCCGGCTGGCGCGACTTTTCGCGCCAGCAAGCGATTTTCAAGGCGAAACTTAATGGTGATCGGCCGGTGTACGACGCAGCACAACAACTGATAACGCTGAACGGGATGTCACTGGCAGCAAAACTACATGCCATTATGTTGTATTCTGCTTTGCCGGGTGCCAGCCGCCATCACTGGGGCACAGATCTCGATGTATGGGATCAAGCCGCGGTACCGGACGATTATGTGTTGCAGCTAAGCGCCGCCGAATATGCGCCAGACGGACCTTTTGCCCGACTTTCCGCCTGGTTAAGCCAGCACGCCGGCCGCTTTGGTTTTTTCCGGCCTTATCGCAGTTTTCGCGGCGGTGTGGCTATTGAACCCTGGCATTTAAGTTACCGGCCGCTCGCCAGCCAGTATCTGCAACAACTCACTCTGCCGGTGCTGCAAGCTGCCATGTTAGAAAGTAAACTCGCGGAGCCTGACGAGATTGCCGCCATGCTGCCCGATCTTTATCAACGTTATATCTGTAATATCGATGGAGAAGATGATGTCTGATTTATGGGGGATGGTGGTGCTGGTGATAGCGCTACTGATAGGTAATTTATGGCTGCTCAAACGCAACAGTAAACAACAGCTTAAACGCAAAACCACGGTCAGCCGTCCGGTACAGCCGGCGCAGACGGCCGCCGCAGTGCAGACTAGTCCGGTGATCGTCAGCACCAGTGAGAAAAATCCGGCCGAGGCGCCTGCCACTGGTAAACCAAGTGCCGACGTGTCAACACACTCATCAACGCACGCATCCGGTGACAGCGACGGCGGCGCTGATTAAGCGCTGCCTCATGCCAACTTATTCGCCTTTTTTGTCGAAACTGGAATAACCGCGGATAAACTTCTGTAACTGATCTCGCAGATTTGGTGGTGTGCCTTTGATAATGAGCACATCCCGCTCCGCATCATATTGCACCCGCTCGCCCAATAGTTTTTGCTCAAAGCTGAGGCTGAGGCCGGCACCGGCGCCGGAGAATTTCACCAGCGTTTTCAGCTCCTTGACATCCACCGGAAATTCTTCTGCCACCGCGATATCCTGCTCCTGACAATAACGGATAAACGCATTGTCATCCGAGCTGTCGACAGTGGCGGACAATTCATCCAGCCGCACGTCCTGGCCTTGCTTGGCCCGTTCTTCACAGTACTGATAGACCTGCTTTCGCACGTCATTTTTTTCGCCGGCATCATAATCGGACGCACTTAAATACTCTTCAACCGATGCCAGCACCACCTTACTGCTGGCCTTGGGGTCCACTCCTTCGGCGGCGCCTAAAAAGTCGAGGAAAAAATCCGCCACTTTGCGACCGGCACGGCCGCGGATAAAAGAGATGTATTTGCCCTGCTCCGGCGCACTGGCCAGTTCCGTCAAATCAATGCGGGCCGCCAGCTGCATCCGGGCGATGTCCAGGTGTTTACTGCTGGCGAGCTGCAAATCTGAGGTCAGGCTGAAATGTTCTTTGCTGCCCAGCAAAGCGACAAACAGGTATTCGTTGGCCAGATACCGATAATGACACAGCATCAAATAACCGGTTTCTGGGATCTGATGTTTAGTCAGTTCCACCACCAGTGCAGCGGTAGCGTGTTCAGCTAGGCTTAAAAAAGATTTTTCGCCGTGTTGCCATTGCCCCAGCGGCTCCAGCATTTGCTCAACTTTGTCGCTGTGGAAACTGGCATAACCTTTGGCCGGTTTGCCGTTATAAGCCAAATGCAGCTGTTCCAGTAACAAAGCAACATGCGGCGTAATACTCAGCAGGTCCTGACGGAAATGCGCGGTTAACTGCGCAGACTCGTTGGCTTCGATAAAATTAATCGCCAGCGCATGAACATCAACAGACATAAATTTTCCTGTTTAACCGAATTCTGTTACCATTCTACCTGTTTTACAGCCTTCATTTCAGAGTAATTCATGCCAATCCAGTCCAAGTACAGCACCGCCCAGATTGAAACTATCATGAACCTGCTGCTCGACACGCTACGTAAGCAGGACGCCAATACCGAGCTGAGCCTGATGTGCCTTGGTAATACCATCAGCCATATTATCCAGACCCATGTGCCCGCGGCGCAGCAACAAGATGTGGCCAAATCCTTCGCTCAGGTGCTGGTCGATTCCATTTCGGCGAAGTCGCACTGATTTATGGTCCTCGAGCAAGACCTGTCGCTAGTTAATAAAGTCAACCGGCTGCTGCGCTGGGGCCATTGGTTTACTTTTTTTAATGTGCTGCTCGCTTTACCTGTTACTTTAAGTTTTTTTCTAGCCGATCCGTTACCACCCGATGCCGCCGGCTGGATTTATCTGGTACTGAACTGGCTCGGTCACACCGCTTTTATTTGTTTATTGTTTTTTATCGTGACCATTTTCCCGGTCAGCCTGATTTTTCCATCTCAGCGCCATGTGCGCGGCATCGCGGCTTTGCTGGCCAGCTGTGGCCTGGTTGCGCTTATTTTTGATGCCTATGTCTATCACAGCCTCGGCTATCACGCCGGCAGCGCGTCGTGGGAGCAAACCGTCGATTTATTACGTCAGCAGGTTGTCACCAATTTACGCAATTTTATTCTGATCACACTGTCGGTCGGTTTATTGCTGCTGGCGATAGAACTGCTGTGCAGCAACTTTTGCTGGAAAAAAATCGAACGGCTGAAAAGATCCGGTATCGGTGCGCCGGTGCTCCTTGTGTTGTTAGGCAGTTTTGTCAGCAGCCATCTGCTACATATCTGGGCAGACGCTACAGAGGTCAGCAGCATTACCCGCCAGGACAATACCCTGCCGCTCAGTTATCCGGCGACTGCACGCACAGTACTGAACCGCTATCAGATTATCAGCACACCAAGTACAGATGCCCAGCAAAAAAGCTGGTTGCAGCAAGCGACAACTACCCCACAGCCGGTGCAATTATCCTGTAGTGCCGCACCACAAGCTGCGTCACTGGATGTCTGGCTGGTTGAACAGTTAAGCGATGAACAGTTACAACTGTTACAGCTGCAGAATTTCAAAACCTTGCCACAACATCTGGCACCGCGCGATGCAAAACTGGCGCTGACCAATTTGTTGCACGCGCAGCTGGCACAAATCGCAGCGACTCAAGCGCCGGATTGGTTCAAACAGCTGCCGGCCGGATATCTGCAAATTGATGCCGACAGCCACTGGCAACAACAACTACCCTGGCTGGCGACACAAAAACCGACAGCTGCAGCCGTGCGTATCCACCTGCAACAGGACCAGAGCCTGCTGACGGCGGAGCTGAAACATCGCTCGGCCGACCAGCAACTGCTGGTGATTGAATTGGCAGGCCGTGGCGAGCGTTTCGCGCTCGGGCCGGCAAAAATCTTTTTCCATTGGCCTGAGCTGCGGCAACAACGCTACAATCAGGTCAGTCAGCATTTGGATTTAATCCCGACTTTATTGGGTTACGCCGGCTGTTATAACCAGCAAGCCTGGATCGGTGAAAACTGGTTAGCATCCAGTCAAAACGCCCGACTGAATGTGATTGGCAATGAAATCTACGCCTTTCGCAAAGATAAAATGCTGCTGGTTCAGGCCGACGGCCAATATAGCGTCTGGTCAGCCGGTACTTTTGTGGCACTGGAACAAAAACCAGATTTACCTCTTTTGACCGATGCATTAAACCGGTTGGATATCCCGGCGACGGCGCGTTAAGCGCCGTCACTTTTCATCTTTTTTATCGAACACCCTTCGCATTTTTATTTGTTTTAACTGACGAAAAAACTCCTCTAAGCTGTTCCCATGCGTTACAGCGACAGACTATAGGAAGCCATCATGTTAAAAACTTTAAGCTTTACCACTATGCACTTTAGTATCGCCTTTACGGTGGCTTACCTGCTGACCGGTGATTTGCTGGTCGGCGGACTGGTCGCCATGGTCGAACCAGCCGTCAATACCGTCGGTTACATCATTCATGAAAAGATCTGGCAACGCCTGCAACATCGCCAGCAAGCCAGCCAGTTGCTGGCCTGAATGCGCGACAACGCCACTGAGCGACAGTCGCAATCAAAGACAAAAACCGTTACACTGGCGCCCCGTTTTTTCTCTGGTATCTTCCATGGCGCTCAAAGCCACCATTTACAAAGCTGAACTGGCCATCGCCGATATGACCCGGCACTATTATCAGACGCACAGTCTGACGCTGGCGCAGCATCCTTCTGAAACTATTGAACGCATGATGCTGCGTCTGGTGGCTTTTACCCTGTGCGCGCACGAACGCTTAATCTTTGGCAAAGGCATTTCTGAAGACGCTGAACCCGATCTGTGGCAACACGATTACGGCGGTAATATCGAACTGTGGATTGAGCTTGGTTTGCCGGATGACAAACTGCTACGCCGCGCTGCTCACCGGGCGCAACAAGGCATGGTGCTGGCTTATGGCGGCACTGTCGTCGATAAATGGTGGAAAGATGCGCAAAAAACCGCCCGGGAATTATCGAATCTGACGGTTGTCGCTATCGATGCGGCAGAGTCACAAGCCCTTGCTGAGTTGTGCCAGCGCACCATGCAGCTACAATGTACCATTCAGGAAGGCCAGCTGTGGTTTGCAGACTCAAATCACTCGGTCGTACTAAATCCGCGCCTGCTGCAGCAGAGCAATCCTCCCCTGTTTCAACTGGAGTCATAATGTTTCTCGGAAAAACCAATCGGCTGGTGATGAAAAGACGGGTGGATTTCGGCGTCTATCTCGATGGCAAAGAATGGGGCGACATCCTGTTGCCAAAACGCTATGTGCCGGCCACTGCCGATATCGGCAGCAGCATTGACGTCTTTTTATATCTCGACTCGGAAGATCAGCTGATCGCAACCACCGAGCGCCCGCTGATCAAAGTCGGTGAAGTGGCGCAGATGCGTGTCGTCGCAGTCACCAAAGTCGGCGCCTTTTTAAATTGGGGACTGAAAAAAGATTTGCTGGTGCCTTTTGCTGAACAGGCGGTGCCGATGCAGCAGGATTACAGCTACCTGGTCTATTGTTTTGTTGATAAAAGTAACCGCATCGTGGCTTCCAGCAAGCTGGATAAATTTATTGGCAAAACCACGCCACAGCTCAAAGCCGGTGATGAAGTGTCCATTGTTGTCGCTGAGCCAACCGATTTAGGTTTTAAAGTCGTCGTGAATAACGAACACTGGGGGCTTTTGTATAAAGATCAGGTATTTAAGCAATTGCGCCGCGGTTATCAATGCAAAGCTTATGTCAATAAACTGCGCAGCGACGGCAAAATTGATCTGTTGCTGGATAAACCGGGTTATGGCAAAACGCTGGATTTAACCGGGCAAATTCTGCAAAAACTCAGTGAAAATGACGGCGTGTTGCTGCTGTCCGATAAAAGCTCACCGGAAGCAATTTACGCGCTGTTTGGTGTCAGCAAAAAAGTCTATAAACAGGCGATTGGCGCTTTGTTTAAAGAAGGCAAAATCAATATCAGCGAGAGCAAAATCGAGCTGAAATAATCGCGGCATGCCCCGGCCTTGTAAACAACCTGGCCGGGCTTATCTCAGCCACTCCACAGCCTGACGCGGTGGTAAAGCCGCAGCAAACCAATAACCCTGCCCAGATTCACAACCCAGTTCCGACAAAATTTTGCGCTGCAGGCTATTTTCGATGCTTTCAGCAATCACTTGTAATTTCAGCGTCTTCGCTAGGGGCTGTTGATCTTTGCACATATTTTGCTCAGCAATGCATCGGCAGCCACATAATCACAAATGCCAACGCTACATTGCTGGCGTAGTTTCTGGCCAGTTTGTCGTACCGTGTAGCGATACCTCTGTATCTCTTTATCCTTAAAAAAGCGTTCTCAACTAAGTGCCGATACTTATAAAGGCACCAATCCATGTGACCATTCCCTGTTTTACTGTTCTCTTTTCTTGGAATATTGGCAATGCTGCCATTTGCCTTAATAAATGCTCTGAAGTTATCACTGTCATAGCCCTTATCGGCCGTAACACTACATGACTTTGGGGCCGCGGATACTAAGCTCTGAGCATGGACAATGTCATTTATCTGACCACCCGATATTTCAAAATAAACGGGAAGCCCACCGCTATCTACAGCGAGATGAATTTTTGTAGAACTCCCACCCCGACTTTTTCCTATCGCTTCATCTGAACTGCTTGCGGCTCCGCTACTGTCTTGATGCGCTTTGACAATACTTCCATCAATAAACAACCATTCTGGATCATTATCGGACGATATACTTTGAAACAGTTTTTGTAACACACCTTTCTTTGACCAAAGGTTAAAGCGCCTAAATACAGAGTTCCAACGACCGAATCTTTCGGGCAAATCTCGCCACTGAATGCCTGTGCGCATACGATAAAGTATGCCTTCCAGTGTATTTCGGTGTTCATATTTATTGTAAACACGCCCTGTCTCTTTAAGTATTTGCTTTAGGGCTTCCCAGGCTTTATCTGTTAGCATTGTCCTTGGCATAGCAACGTCCGTTCTCGGTGGTATTTTTGATTTTTGGCGAAACCATTATACCTTGTTGCTATGCCGTTCATTTTTCACTCAAAGATCAACAGCCTCTAAGGTGATGATGGTATTCACCACGGCATTTTCCTGAATGCGCGGCCGGATCCCGGCGATAAAACTACGGTCAATTTTCAGCACGTCGAGCTGAAATTCGTGCAGGTAACTTAAGCTGGAATAGCCGGTACCAAAATCATCCAGAAACACCCGGATGCCCGCAGCCCTGAGCCGCGCTATGGTGGTTTTTGCCTGTTCGATTTTATCAATCAGCGCCCGCTCGGTAATTTCAATCGCCAGATAACGGGCCGGTACTTGCGCGTCGGCCAGCTGTTGCAGCACGGTATCGGCGAAATCAGCCTGCGAGAAGCTGCGCCCGGAAATATTGACGCTGATATAAAACGGCGTGGCGTAGTTCTGCCACCACAGATTAATTTGGCTGACCGCCTGACGCACCACATAACGATCAATATCACCCAGCAAACCCAGCTCTTCCGCCAGCGGGATAAAATCATTCGGCGGAACAAAACCGCGCACCGGGTGCTGCCAGCGAATGAGGGCTTCAAAACCGACGGTATCGTCATTGTTCAAATTCACCACCGGCTGATAGTGCAACTCAAACTGCTGTGCTTTAAGCGCCATCTGGATCTCCATTTCCAGCTGATAATGCTGCACCGCACGTTGGTCCATCTCGTCAGAAAAAAACCGGCAGACGCCGCGGCCATCTTGTTTGGCCTGATACATGGCAATATCGGCACGGCGAATCAACTCATCGGTGTTGTCCAGCACTGTGTGTGGATCAGCCAGCGCCACGCCAATGCTGGCCGATGTCTGCAGTTTATGCTGTTTCAACAGGATGGGCTGACTCAGCTGCTGATTGATACGCTGCATCACTTCCGCCACATCCGCTTCGGTATGCACGTCATCGAGTAAAATCGCAAACTCGTCACCGCCAAGCCGCGCGAGGGTGTCGTTCTGGCGCAGGCAACGGCTTAATAATTGCGAAACAGCCACCAGAAACTCATCACCTATTTGGTGCCCCAGAGTGTCGTTGACCATTTTAAAGCGGTCTAAATCGAGATAAGCCACCGCAACGACATGATTTGGATAACGGCGGCGGCGTTTAAAGCCTTGGCGGACCCGGTCTAAAAACAGCAAGCGGTTCGGCAGATTGGTCAGCGCATCATGCAAAGCCTGATGTAACAGACGCTGTTGCACAAAGACCCGCTCCAGCGCGCTGCAAATGTGCTGACTGACAAACAGCAACAGATCCAGATCGGTTTGTTGGTAATGCCGGGTCGCATCATAACTTTGCACCACTACCACACCCTGCACATGGTCTTCCGACTTAAAAGGCACCCCTAACCAATATTCCGGTTGTTCGCCATAAGCTTTGACGACATTCTCACTATCCAGCTGTGCGAGCATGGTTTTATCGGCTAACAAAGGTTTGTCGGTGCGAAACACATAACCGGTCAGGCTGTGATTAAGTATTTCTTTTGGATAAAACTGGTCCGGACTGATGTGTTCATGCGAGTCCGCAAAATAAGGGAAATGCAGCACTTCGCTGTCGCTGTCATAGAGCGCGATGAAAAAATTCTCGGCATAAATCAGCGAGTTTACATTCTGATGCAACTGCTGATAAAACTGGGCTGGTGCGTCACCGTCATACTGCAGCGAAGCAATATTAAATAAAACTTTTTGTAAGCGGCTGGCATATTCCAGTTGCGTCACTGAATGCTGAATGTGAGCGAGCCCGGCCAGCTGTTCCATTTTGCGTGCGAGGATCTCAGCGACCTGAGTCAATAAGGTGATTTTGTCGGCGAAAAAACCTTGCTGCGGATGTTCACAGTCGAGTACGGCCAGTAATTTGCCCGCTGAAAGTACCGGCACCGCTAACTCTGAGGCAAAGCGGCTATTGCCGGGCATGTAACGTGGGTCTTGCGCGGTATCCGCCACGCAGATGATTTGCTTCAGCCGGGCCGCTGTGGCCACCAGACTGACTTCGCTGTCAAGATGCAGCTGCGGCGCGGCGTCAACAGCACGCAAACCGAACGCCGCAACAGGCTGCAGCCGTCCGGCGACATCAGGCACAAACAAGCTGCAATCGGCGAATCCGAGTTCTTCGCTGACCAGCCGCACTATTTGCTGGTAAACGCTGCGTTCGCTAGTAAGACTGTGCAGCTCCAACGCCAGCGAGTTCAACGCCCGCAATGTTGCTACTTCATGGCGCAGTTGCGTAATCTCTGACTGCCCGTCCACTGAGCACGATGTTTCAGTGGCTGCGCTTTGCTGATTGAACTGCGGTTCCATGTCACCTGACTTCTGATAACTTTTTGAAAGTTATAACACAATGTCAGATTTTTAGTAAATTATCAGACCGGCTGTTTAAATCCAGGTTTGGCCAGTACCAGATGCACTGTGCTAGTGGCGCGTTCTAAAAAACCACCTTCGCAGTAACATAAATAGAATTGCCACATGCGGATAAAGCGCTGATCGTACCCCAGCGCCAATACCTGCTCTTTTTGTTGCTCAAAGCGCTGAAACCAGTCTGCTAGGGTGCGGGCATAGTCGAGGCCAATATCACTAAGCTGGCGGATCACCAGATCAGTGTGGTTACACACGGCACTGGCCATTTTGCTGATTGAAGGCAAAAAGCCACCAGGAAAAATAAACTTCTGAATAAAATCAACTTCTTTGCTGTAATGCTCAAACCGCTGGTCAGCAATGGTGATGGCCTGTAGCACCATCAGCCCATCAGGCTTCAGCAAGCTGCTGCACTTGGCAAAATAGCTGTCGAGATATTCCTTGCCTACAGCTTCGATCATTTCCACCGACACCAGCTTGTCGTATTGACCGCTGAGTAAACGATAGTCTTCGAATAACAGGGTGATCTGGTCAGTGAGGCCCGCCGCAGCTATCCGCTCAGCCGCATAGTCGTACTGTTCGCGGGAAATAGTCGTGGTGGTGACTTTCACGCCATAGTGAGTGGCGGCATAAATCGCCAGGCTGCCCCAGCCGGTGCCAATTTCCAGTAAGTGCTCGCCCGGCTTCAGTTGCAGTTTTTCACAGAGTAAATGCAATTTATGCTGCTGCGCCTGCTCCAGTGTGCTGTCAGATGCCGGATACACTGCACTGGAGTACATCATGCTGTCGTCCAGAAACAACCGGTATAGCGGGTTGCCTAAATCATAATGCGCGGCAATGTTTTTGCGCGACTGCCCGAGCGTATTGCGATTTTTCCAGTCCAATAACTTCAGTGCTGGTTTACTCAACCTCGCCCAGGCGCTTTCCAATGAATCCAGCAGCGCCATATTGCGGGCAAAGATCCGCACTAATGCAGTCAACTGGTCGGTGTGCCACCAGCCGTCCATATAAGCTTCACCAGCCCCAACCGAACCTTCCAGCACCAGTTTCTGGTAAAAACGCGGGTCACGTACTTCGAGCCGCACACGCAGATCAGCATGGGCATCACCGAGGATCAGCTCATCTTTGTGGTCAACCAGCTCGATACAACCCTGTTGCAGGCCGGCAAGATAGCCTTGTACCAGACGACGACAAATCCGGTCGAGCAAACCGGGCTCCGCGTAATCACCTGACTGACTGATTGCTAATGTCATACCGATTGATCCTTTGGCTTTTGATGAGAATAAAATGGCAGGCCTTTGACTAACAACTTAAGCGCCTGCCAATAAATGCGTATAACAACTTGTACGTTTTGCCAGGGCTGACGGATCAACATCTGGCGAATGCTGCTGGCGTCAAGCGGCTCACGCTGCAAACGAAACCAGGCCGAAAACACTTTTTCACCTTGCCGGCTGTTCTGCAGCAGCAGATTAAATTGTTCCGCGGGCGCTTCAATGCGCCAGTGATATTGCATATCCAGCGGGTTAAACGGCGAGACGTGAAAATTTTTCGCATGACTGAATTCTGTCACACCATCAGCGGTTAAAGGCACCAGATAATGATGGCGCTCATTCCACGGCGTATTACTGACTTCTGCCAACAGGTAACGTGGCTGATCCTGTTGATACAAGTAATACTGCGTCAACGGGCTGAAATAAACACCCCAGTTGGCCAGCGGCGACAACAGAAATACCTGATCAATGTTACTGACATCTGCGCCGAGCTGTGCAGCGCGTTGTCGTGCTGCCTCCGCTAAATCCTCAATGCAGGCCACTGCAGTGCAGCCCTTAAAATAATCACGGCGACGCAAAGAAAATGCGCCAAAAGCTTCGCGCCGGATTTGCGCCGGCAGCTCAGCCAGCGCATCCAGGTCCAGCCAGAAGTACTGGATATCATAATGCAGCCCATGCGGTTTCGGTTTGAGGCGCTGATGCCCCACCCGGCCGCGATAAATGGCATGGGCTGCCATTAAAACTTCACTCCAAGCATAGCGGCAACGTCCACAGCACTGCGCACCCCATCCTCATGAAAGCCGTTATACCAATAGGCGCCACAGAAATAGCTGCGGTTCTGACCGTTAATCTCTGCGCGCCGCGCTTGTGATTGCATCGTACTCTGGTTATAGACTGGGTGGGCATAAGTGAAACGCCGCAAGACTTGTTCCGGCGCGATGCGGTCGCTGGCATTGAGACTGACAACAAATGTGCTGTCACTCTGGATCCCTTGCAACATATTCATGTTGTAACTGAGTGTCGCTCGCCTGGCCGCATCGGCGCCTAACAGATAATTCCAGGCTGCCCAGGCTGCTTTGCGTTTGGGTAACAGCCGGATGTCGGTATGCAGCACCACATCATTATCCTGATAAGCGATGCCGCCTAATACCTGCTGTTCAGCCGGTGTTGCATCAGCCAGCATTTTCAATGCCTGGTCACTGTGGCAGGCAAACACCACCTGTTCAAACTGCTCCGTACTGCCGTCGGCCAATGCGATTTCAACGGATTCGTCAAAACGACGGACCTTGACCACCGGGCTATTCAGCCGGATGCCTTCGCTGCCACATTTAGCCAGCATGGCTTTGACATATTCACGCGAGCCACCTTTGATCACAGCCCACTGCGGCCGGTCGTTGATATTGAGCAGACCGTGGTTATTGCAAAATTGCAGAAAAAACCGCAGCGGAAAATCCGGCATCGCAGTGAGTCCGGCAGACCAAATCGCCGCGCCCATCGGCAACAGATATTTGTCACGCATGTCGTGGCCAAGCTGATGTTTTTGCAAAAACGCATCAATAGGTAAATCTAGATCGGCGCTGTTATCCGCCACCGCCTGCTTGGCGATTTTATTAAAACGCACGATATCGCGCAGCATGCGCCAGAACGACGGCCGCAGCAGATTGCGTTTTTGTGCAAACAGGCTCCACAGATTATTGCCGTTATATTCAAAATCGGCGGCCCGGTCGGTAACCGCAAAACTCATCGTCGTGTGCTGAAACGGCACCTGCAGCTCGGCAATAAAGCGGTTAAACAGCGGATAAGTCCAGTTGTTAAACACAATAAAACCGGTGTCGACAGCGTACTCGCGGCCACCCAATGTGACATCGACAGTGGCGGTATGGCCGCCGAGATAATTGCCAGCTTCAAATAAAGTGACCTGATGTTGCTGCCTTAATAAATACCAGCTCATCATGCCGGCGATGCCACCGCCAATCACTGCAATACGCATGTAGTTTTTCCTTGAAATAAAGTCGGTGAATCGCCTGAAATCAGGCCTGTGCCATCCTGCTGCGCACTTTGCCAGTCAGCCAGCCCAGCACCGGTAAATGCTGATAAACCATTTGGGTCAAATCATAATAATCGCGATGCCGGACTATTTTGCCTGCATCGTCATAGGTAAGCTCGGTGCTGCCATCGACGACGATCAGCGCTCCGGAATTAATGGCCGGATGGCGAAAACGCATCTGCCAGCTGACAAAGCCCCATTGTTGGCCAACACCGTGCGCGCCCATGGCAAACTCGCAGTGCTGCAGATTTTGATAGGCGTGCGCAAAGTACTGTTCCAGCCCGGCAAGCCCGTGAATTTGATGCACAGGGTCAATAAACTCGACATTGTCGGCATATAAATTTTTTAAGGTCTCGAGATTGCCGAAATTCAATTGGTTATAAAATTCAACAAACAGCGCCAGGCGTTTTAAGGCGTCAGGCTGAGGCTGCGTAACCGCGGGGGATTCCGTCTGCATTGCTTAAAGTCCGTCCGAAGATCCAAATGCCAGCTGGGTAGGTTCATCAGTTGCATCCGCCGATTCACCACGCGCAGCTTTGAACATAGCTAATGTACGCAGCCTGGCCTTAGCATGATCAACCACAGGCCGGAAATACTGCACTGACATCGGTAATGGGTGCGGCCAATGCAGTTGTTTGCTGCTAAGCCCCTTCAGCTCCGGCAGATACTTTTGCAGAAAAATGCCTTTCGGGTCGAACTTTTCACTCTGCGTCACCGGATTAAAAATACGGAAATACGGCGCAGCATCGGTACCGGTTGAAGCCGCCCACTGCCAGCCACCGTTGTTGGCGGCAAACTCCCCGTCAATCAGCTTCGACATAAAATAACGCTCGCCCCAGCGCCAGTCGATTTGTAAGTCTTTGACCAGAAAACTCGCCGTGATCATCCGCAGCCGGTTGTGCATCCAGCCGGTTTGATTGAGCTGGCGCATCGCAGCGTCCACGATCGGATAACCGGTGCGACCTTCACACCAGGCGCCAAACCAGGCCTCGTTATTGCCCCAGACAATGGCCTCAGTGTCCGTCTGAAAAGCCCGGTGCTTAATCAGCTGTGGATAGGCCACCAGAATATGTTTATAAAATTCCCGCCAGATAAGTTCTGACAACCAGACCGCCGCGCCGCTGCCGTCTTGCCACATCGTTGTGTTGGCTTCTGTCTGCAACCGCGCCACCGCCTGCTGTGCCGAGACCACGCCAATGGTGAAATACGGCGACAAAGTCGAAGTGCCGTCAATCGCAGGAAAATCGCGCGCCTGCTGATAGTCCTGTACCCGTTCACGGCAAAAACTACGCAGTAAATCCAGCACTTGCTGCTCGGCTACCGGCCAGGCGGCGGAGCTGTTGTCGCCTGAGTGCATCGCAGTGAGACCAGTTATATCCAGCGTTATACTGCTTTGCACCTGTGGTTTACCCAGCACCTGCACACCTTTTTGCTGCAGCAACGCCAGCCAGGTCTTTTTAAATGGCGTAAAAACTTTATAAATGTCGCCGGTTTTACTGCGTACCGATCCTGGCGGCATCACACATTGGCTGTCAAACCAGAAACAAGGCACGCCGATGCCATTCATCGCTTGGGTGACTGTCTGATCACGGTGTTGCTCCCGCAACTCATATTCGGTTTGGCCATATAGCCCGACGGCACCTTGTTGTGCCAGTTTAAGCAAGATGCCAGCACAATCGCTGTAGCGTTCTGCTTCAAGGGCAATAAGCGGAATGCCAACGGCCCCCAGCTCTTGTTTCAGTGCCACAACACAACGCCTAATCAAGTCCTGCTTGATCGCCGCCATATCATGCTGCTGCCAGGTCTGTGGTGTCGCGATAAAGACCGCAACCACCGGCAACCCGGTTTGTGCGGCGGAAACAAGTGCAGCATTGTTATAATGCCGCAGGTCATTACGCAGCCATACCAGCTGAAAAGCGCTCATATCCTCACTCCGAGTTCAGTCGGAAACGGCTGTAAATAGCGTTGGCAAGCGACATAATCGTCCGGATTTAAGCGCAGATGGTGCTTTAATAACGTCAGTGGCGCGAGCAGCGGAATATGCCCGAGCCGGTATTGATGAATAAGTTGCAAAAGCTCAGCCTTGGCGTCGCTGGACAACACCTTTTTAAAAAAGCCCTGCAGATGCATCAGTACATTGGCGTGATTCTTCCGCGTTGTAGGCTGCGCGAGCGCCTGCTGCATTCCAACCAGATAGCGGTTGGCCAGTTCTTCCGGCGCGAATAATTTGCCCTGCGCTACCAACCGGCCCAGTTCGCGGTAAGCCACCGGATGGTGTGCCAGCAATACAAATTTGTATTGGCTGTGATATTTCACCAGTTTACCGATGCTAAAACCGTCCGCCATCAGCTGCTGCCAGTGCGACAGTGCATAAATCCGCGTGACAAAACTTTCACGAATACCAGCGTCGAGTAAACGGCCATCTTCTTCCACCGGTAACCAGGGATAACGCTGCATCAGTTCGCGGGTAAAAAGACCGACAGCAACTTTGCCCAGCTGCGCGCCCTTCTCATCAACCAAACGCACGCGCTCCATGCCGCAGCTGGGTGATTTGGCGCAAACAATATAACCACAAAAATCGGCCATTTGCGGCAGGCGCTCTTCACACAGTGCCTGCATCGCATCGGTATGATCAATGCTGGCGTCTTTGTTATTAACCAGGCGGATTTGCTCAGCAGCGTTTTTCATCAGCCGGATCGCCGGGCGTGGTATACCCATACCCAGCGCCTGCTCCGGGCAAAAAGGTACAAAATCAGCGAAAGGTAATAAAGTTGCAGTACAAAATTCAGATTGTTTATGACCACCGTCAAAGCGGACTTTCTGGCCAAGCACACAGGCACTGATGCCAATTTTCAGTTTCATAGTTACATGGAGCAATTCAGCAGGTTGTTTCATTACAATTTTACCGGGCTATTGGATCACTAAGTTTAGAAATATTTAAGCAGATCAGCGAGTTGCCGCCTGTTTTTCGGCAAAAAAAAAGCGCACTGGCATAGCCATTGCGCTTTTTTTGCTGCAGTTACCGCGGTTATTTTTTGGCAGTGCCGACTTCAACCCGGCTTTTTAATTTCTGCCCCGGACGGAACGTCACGACACAGCGGGCAGAGATTGGAATGTCTTCACCAGTTTTAGGGTTACGACCCGGCCGCTGATTTTTCACCCGCAGGTCAAAGTTACCAAAGCCTGACAGTTTGACCTGATCGCCGGTTTCAAGGGCGAGACGGATCTCTTCAAAAAATGCCTCTACTATCATTTTGGCGTCGCGTTTGCTGATGCCAAACTTAGTAAATAAACGTTCTGCTAAATCGGCTTTGGTAAGCGCCATTCTCAATCCCTCAACGTTGCGTTGAACTCATCTCCAAGGGCCTGCACCACGGAAGTCACCACTTGTTGGATGTCTTTATCTTCCAGGGTCCGCGTCTTGTCCTGCAGGGTCAATGCGATTGCCAGCGACTTCATGCCGTCTGCCACGCCCTGACCTGTGTACACGTCAAACAACTTTAGGTCAACTAGTTGATTTCCGCCAACTTTTCTTATAGTAGCAAGGATATCTGAAAAACGCACATCAGATTTCACTACAATTGCCAAATCGCGGCGGTTTGCCGGGTATTTTGAGATTTCCTGTGCAGAAACAATGTGCTTATCACCAAAGGCTGCAAGTTCCAATTCAAACAGAAAGGCTTTGCCTTTAATGCCCAGTTTACGTTCTGCTTCCGGATGCAACGCCCCCAATAAACCGACCTGCTGACCATTGCGCAGCAGCGCTGCCGTTTGGCCCGGATGTAAAGCGCTGTGCTCACCTTTGGCAAAGCTGAATTCATCCGCCGCTGAGGTTTTGCTAAGCAGTGCTTCAACATCGCCTTTCACATCGTAGAAATCCACGGCACGCTCAGCGATAGTCCAATGTTCATTGCCATAAGAGCCAACGATAATGCCACCGATCACCGGCACCTGACGTACACCGCCTTCAGCAGTGGCATCCGGGATAAACTTCAGGCCGTACTCAAACAGCCGGATACGGTTTTGCTGGCGATTCTGGTTGTATTGCACAGCCTGCAGCAGACCTGGCCACAGGTTTAAGCGCATCGCTGACATGTCAGCAGAAATTGGATTTGGCAGCACTAATGCTTCAACGCCCGGGAACAGCACTTGTTGTACTTTCGGGTCAACAAAAGAATAAGTGATCGCTTCCTGATAACCGCGGTCAACCAGCAAATCGCGCAGGCTATGCACGGAAATATCCGCTTCGCGGTGATCACGCATCGCCAGCGAAGCCACCGGCGCCACATTTGGAATGCTGTTGTAGCCGTACACGCGCGCCACTTCTTCAATTAAGTCTTCGCTAATCGAGATGTCAAAGCGATAAGTCGGTACTGTCACCTGCCAGCTGTCAGCATGTTCAGTCACGGCAAAACCTAACCGGGTGAAAATCTCGCTGACGGTCGCGGTGGCGATATGGATACCGAGAATACGGTCCAGTTTCTGCCGGGTCAGCGTGATTTGCGCCGCTTTTGGCAGGTTATCGTCGGACTTGGCTTCAACAATTGGGCCAGCTTCGCCGCCAACGATGTCCAGTAACAGCGCGGTCGCCCGCTCCATCGCAGTGCGTTGTAATTCAGGATCGACACCGCGTTCATAGCGATGTGAGGCGTCGGTGTGCAAGCCGTATTGACGGGCGCGACCGGCCATCTCGGTAGGCGCAAAAAACGCGCTTTCAAGGAAAATATCGCGGCTGTCTTTCGTCACGCCACTATGCAGGCCGCCGAAAATACCGGCCATCGCCAACGCCTTGTGTTCATCAGCAATGACTAAGGTTTGTGGATTCAGCGTCACTTCGCTTTCATCCAGCAGCACCAGCTTTTCTTCCGGTTTGGCCAGACGCACCACAATGCCGCCGTCGATTTTCGCCAAATCAAAAGCATGCATCGGATGACCGAGTTCCACCAACACATAGTTGGTGACGTCTACGACCGGATCGATAGAACGGATACCGCTGCGGCGTAATTTTTCCACCATCCACAATGGCGTTTGGGCACCGACGTTGATGTTGCGAATGACCCGACCTAAATAACGTGGACAAGCTTTTGGTGCCTGCAGCGTGATAGTGCGCTGCTCGTCAATGGTTGGTGTGACGGCAGCAATTTGCGGCCGGCACACATCTAGTTTATTCAGCACACCAACTTCACGGGCCAGCCCCAACATGCCGAGGCAATCCGCCCGGTTTGGCGTCAGGTCCACTTCAATAGCGTTATCGTCTAACTGGAGATATTCGCGGATGTTTTTGCCAAGTGGCGCGTCTGCAGGCAGTTCGATAATGCCTTCAGAACTTTCGGCCATGCCAAGTTCAGACAACGAACACAACATGCCATTGGACGGCTGGCCACGTAACTTGGCCGCTTTGATTTTAAAATCGCCCGGCAACACCGCGCCGACAGTAGCCACCGCCACTTTTAAGCCCTGCCGGCAGTTGGCCGCACCACAGACGATATCGAGCAGCTCACCGCTGCCAATGTCGACTTTGGTAACCTGTAGTTTGTCCGCTTCCGGATGGCGGCCACATTCAACCACATGGCCAACCACAACACCGCTGAATTCACCGGCAATCGCATCAATACCGTCGACTTCCAGGCCGGCCATTGAAATCTGTTCGGCCAGTTCCTGCGTCGATAACGCCGGGTTGACCCATTCCCGTAACCAGGATTCACTGAATTTCATTGTTTTGCTCCGGCTTATTTAAATTGTTTTAAGAAACGCAGGTCATTCTCGAAGAATGAACGCAAGTCGGTCACGCCGTAGCGCAGCATGGTCAGACGCTCGACGCCCATACCGAAGGCAAAACCGCTGTAGACTTCCGGGTCAATACCGACCGAACGCAGCACGTTCGGATGCACCATGCCGCAGCCTAGTACTT
>SSFI01000103.1 GCA_008015325.1 Rheinheimera sp. | reverse complement strand
GGGAAGTTCCACGGGCTGATACACAGCACCACACCGCGGCTTTGCACCGGCGTGCCGGTGAACATGGCTTCGGCACGGGCGGCGTAATAACGGCAGAAATCCACAGCTTCGCGAATTTCTGCCACGCTGTCTGGCACTGTTTTGCCAGCTTCTTTGACACAAATCGCCATCAGTTCATCACGATGCGCTTCTAAAGCGTCCCCTAAAGCCCGCAGCAAGCGCGCGCGTTCGGCTACCGGTGTGCTGCTCCAGGTTGGGAACGCAGCTTCAGCGCGGTCAATCGCCGCTTTCATCTGCTCTGGCGTGTGGTGTTCAACATAGCCGATGACCTGGGCATGGTTCGCCGGGTTACGCACCGCTTTGGCGCCTTCCACCGGTGCCGCCTGAGTTGCGGCGTTCAGCCATTGCTGCATGTTATTACGCAGCGGAGTGATGGCGTCCACTTCAGTTAAATCAATACCTTTGGAGTTTTTCCGCTCATCGCCATACAAATTCACTGATAGCGGAATTTGTGTATTGCGTTTGTGTTTCCAGCTGCGCACCAGCTCGACCGGATCAGTCAGCAGGCTTTCTACCGGAATGCTTTCATCGACGATATTGTTGACAAACGAGCTGTTGGCGCCGTTTTCCAGCAAGCGACGCACTAAATAAGCCAGCAGGTCTGAGTGCTCACCGACCGGTGCATAAATACGGCACGGCACTTTGTCTTCTGCGACGATTTGGTCGTACAGTGCATCGCCCATGCCGTGCAGGCGCTGGAATTCATAACCGGTGCGATCCGGTGCCATTTCCAGAATAGTGGCGGCGGTGTATGCATTATGGGTGGCAAACATCGGGTAAATGCTGTCGCGGTAGTCCAGCAGTTTGCGCGCACAGGCCTGATAAGACACGTCGGTGGACGGTTTGCGGCTGAACACCGGGAAGTCGTTATGGCCTTCAATCTGGCTGATTTTGACTTCGCTGTCCCAGTACGCGCCTTTGACCAGACGCACCATCAGCTTGCGGCCAACCCGCACTGTCAGTTCACGCAGCCACTCGATTAATGGCAGACAACGTTTCGAGTACGCCTGAATCGCCAGGCCAAATCCTTCCCAGCCGGCTAAATCTTTGTCAGCGAATACTGCTTCGATGACGTCCATCGACAGCTCTAAACGGTCGGCTTCTTCGGCGTCGACGGTGAAGCTGATGTCATAACCTTTGGCGGCCAGGGCCAGGGTTTTTAAACGCGGTACCAGTTCAGACATCACACGGTCGCGGTGGGAGAAACGGTATTTCGGATGAATGGCAGATAACTTGACGGAAATGCCCGGGCTTTTCAGCGGACCGCGTTTTTTTGCTGCGGTGCCGATGGCATTAATCGCCATCATATAGCTTTGGAAGTAGCGGTCGGCGTCTTCCATAGTACGGGCGCCTTCGCCCAGCATGTCGTAAGAATAAGTGAAGCCTTTGGCTTCCAGTTCAGTGGCACGTTCCACCGCTTTGTCGATGGTGGTGCCCATGACAAACTGGGTGCCCATAATTTGCATGGCATAACGCACGGCCTGACGGATCACCGGCTCACCGAGGCGGCCACAGGTGCGTTTTAATAAACCAAACTGGTCTTTTTTGTGCTCGTCGCTGTAGTTCACCAGCTTGCCGGTCAGCAGCAGGCCCCAGGCTGAGACGTTGACGAATAAGGATTCGCTGTTGCCTAAGTGCGAACTCCAGTCACCGTTAGATAATTTGTCGCGGATTAAGCGGTCGGCGGTGTGTTTGTCCGGCACCCGCAGCAGCGCTTCAGCCAGACACATCAGCACCAGACCTTCTTCGGTCGACAAGGAAAATTCATTTAACAGCGCATCTACACCGCCTTTACCAATCTGCGCCTGGCGGATATTGACCACCAGCTGGCGGGCGCGTTCCCAGGCGCGGGAGCGGGCCTGATCGCCGATATCGGCCAGCGGTAACAGAGTTTCCAGTACCTGAGCTTCGTCGGCACGATAGAACTGACGCAGGGTCTGACGTAATGGACTTGGAGCGGGGAGGTCGCCGTGAAATAGCATAATTTTTATCCCGGTTGATTTAAAATAAATGCTGCATTTTAGTGAAAGCACTACCGTATTTGGTGGCTAAATTTTGATTTAAACCCTACATAATTTGGTTTTATAATGCTTTAACCAGAAAAAATACGGATTATGCTATGAATGCCAAAGGCCGGCCGTTAGACCGCATCGACAGAACCATTTTAGACACTCTGCAAAAGGATGGGCGGATTTCCAATGTCGAGCTGGCCAAACGCGTCAACTTAAGCCCCAGCCCTTGTATTGACCGGGTGCGCAAGCTGGAACAAGAGGGCTTTATCACTGGTTATGGCGCCAAGTTATCGGCGTCGAAACTGGGGCTTGGTACCGCGGCTTTTATTCAGGTTACGCTGGACCGCACCACAGGCGCTATCTTTGACCAGTTCCGCGATGCAGTGGTGCAAATCGCCGAAGTGGCTGAATGCCATATGGTTGCTGGCGGTTTTGACTATCTGCTGAAGCTGCGGTTATCCAGCATGGAAGCGTACCGGGCGGTACTGGGGCGGATTGTCGATTTACCCGGTGTGCTGCAAACCCACACTTATGTGGTGATTGAACAGGTGAAGCAGGATTCCGGTTTACCACTGGATGACAAAACGCCCGACAAAACCTGAAGCTTGTCAGATGCAGGCGATGACAAATGTCATGGTTTTTAATGACAAAGTACACTGCCGCAACGCAGGCATCTTCGCGATACTGAGTTCATCAAATCACGGAGGTGTACCATGCAAAACCACAAAACTTTAGAGCAGCAACTGATTGAATTTCGTAGCAAACGTTACCTCGCGATGCCGCTGTCCGGCGCTATCATCTGGGCTTTGATTGGTGGTTTGTCGTTTGTGCTGACGCCTTATCAGCAGGTGATGGCGACTTTTATCGGCACTGGCAGCATTATTTATCTGGCGATGGCGATATCCCGCCTGACCGGTGAAAACATCAGTTTTCAGAAAAATAGCGAACGCAACTGGTTCGATACTGTGTTTCTGGCCGCAGTGGGCATGAGTTTTCTGGTATTTGCCATCAGTATTCCGCTGTTTATGGAAAACTATCAGGCGCTGCCTTTTGCCTTAGCGGTGCAGACCGGGTTGATGTGGCTGGTGTTTGGTGTGCTGGCCAAAGCGCCGGTGGCTTATGTGCATACTATGGTGCGGACTGTGGCCTGTGTTGCGGCTTATCTGACCATGCCGGAACAGAGTTTTTGGTTACAACCGCTGATTGTGGTGCTGTGTTATGGTTTTACCATTCCGCTGCTGGAGCTGCGGTACCGGGCAAAACAAATGTCCTCTGCTGCAGTCACGGCATAATACGCAGACAGCAAAAAGGGAGCCAGGGCTCCCTTTTTGTGTTTTAGCATCCGACGTGCGTTAACTTGTCAGATCCAAGGACTTACATCCAACGATCATTGCGCCGGCGTTTTGGTGTGATCAACGGCAAAATCAGGCCAAATAAAATGCCACCTAATAAAATACCGCCGCCAATTACCATTTTATTTTGCAGTAATTCCGGGTTTTCTTCCGCCAGACGGGTGGTCAGTTGAGCGGCAGTTTGTTTCGCGAGTTCTGCCGCTTTGACGGCTTCGTCGCGCTCTGCTTGCGCTTTCGTGACTTCTGCCTGCAGCGTCTGCCGTTCCTGCTCGAACTGTGCGGCGATCATTTCTTGCTGACCGAGCTGTTGTTTTAACGCTTCCAGATTCGCTTTCGGGCTGGCGTTATAAGTCACATAGTCGCCACTGAGCCAGCCCTCGGCGCCGGTGTTATCGCGCACTTTAACAAAGCCATTGGCCGGATTGTCGCCGACCACAGCCACGGACTCGCCAGCGCGGACCGTAGAAATAGTACGGTATTCATTACCAGGGCCAGAACGTAACGGTGTGCTTAAGCTATCAATGATAAAAGCTGGTTTTTCCGCGACCGCAGGTTTTGCGGTGGAGTCTGCCGCCGGCTGTGTGGCTGCCGATGTGGTGGCCGCTGTAGTGGATTGCTCCAGCGCAGCCTGCTGGGCTGAGACAACAAAACTGGCCAGTAAAGAGGCGGCAATCGCAGATTTCAGAGTAGACATAACAAATCCCGGTGGGCTGAAGCAGCAACAAGCAATAATGCGCCCGATCATAGGGAGTTGTGCCGAGGATGACAAGCAAAAACACTTGCAGCAGCAAAGGGGCTGGCTTAGTGTGCCTGACAATTACTACCGCCAAGAGTATCGGGTGTTATGTCACTGGAAGTGGAACTGAAATTACTGTTACCGGCACAGAATGCTGCTGCCGTTTTTGCTGCGGTAACTGACTATTGCCGTCAGCAGCTGGCTGCCGTGGAACCTGCTGGCAGCAAGACGTTGCTCAATGCCTATTTTGATACCGCCGAGCGCTGGTTCCGCCGCCATGACAGTGGCCTGCGCACCCGACAGAAACAAGGTCAGTTTGAGCAAACGCTGAAACTGGCCGGTCAGCAACATGGCGCTGCGCATATCCGGCCTGAGTACAATGTGCCGGTCAGCGGTATGGTGCCTGAGCTGAGCACTTTCCCGGCCGAGGTCTGGCCTGTTGGTACCGACGTTGCCATCCTGCAACAGCAGTTGGTTGAATTATTCCGCACCGATTTTGTCCGTGAGACTTTGTTACTGCAAACCAAAACCGGAGCCCGCATCGAACTGGTGTTTGATCAGGGCATTGTCGCCGGCGGCGGCAGCGAAGAGAGCATCTGCGAACTTGAGCTGGAATTACAAGCCGGCGCGGTCAGTGAAATGTTTACGCTGTGTGCACAGCTGCTGCAGCGCTTTCCGTTAAGCCTCGGTGTCCAGTCCAAAGCAGAGCGGGGTTACCTGCTTTCTGAGCAAACACCGCTGTGCTGGCAAGACTTTTTGCCGGCCGATTCAACCGCAGATCTGCTCAGCAAATTCTTACGCAATCAATTACTGGTCAGCCGCAATCTCGCCTCCGACACCCAGCTACTGACACAATGGCAGCAGTGGCAGGCGCGGTTGGCAGCGGAACCCGGCGCTGCCGCTTTAGCACAAGCCGCCGCGGCACCTGGCTCTGTGCCGCAACAGCTGCCACAGCCGCAGGCGCTGCAACTGTGGTTGCTGCAATACAGTATCTGGTTGCTCGACCCTGCCACTATTCAGAGCACGCTGTTCTAGCCTTGTCCGGAGTGAACCGATGGAACCTTTATCCCCAGCCGCATCGACAACATTCGCCACAGAATTGCAGGCGCCGCTGGCGCTGCAACGTGCACAGCTTGATTTCTCGCTGCCGGCAGCGCAGGAAGTGCAGCTGTTGCAGTTATTAGCCGCGAGCCCGTTTATCGGCCGTTGTCTGAAGTTACAGCCGCAGCTGCTGGACGGTTTGCTCAGCGGGCAGGCCAGCTTCAGCGCGCCGGACTGGACGCAGCCGCACACCGAAGCGCAGGCAATGGCGGCGCTGCGGCGTTACCGTAACGCCAGTTTGTGCCAGTGTCTGGCCGATGATTTGTTGCGCGGCCAGCCTGTAGCGCAGGCGCTGCAACGGGTGTCGCAGCTGGCAGACCAACTGATTAATCTGGCCTATCAATGGGCCTGGCAGGAACTGACGCCACAATGGGGCCAGCCGCTGGACGCTGCCGGACGCGCCATGCCGTTGTTCATCCTCGGCATGGGCAAACTCGGTGGCGGCGAGCTGAATTTATCCTCCGACATCGACCTGATTTTTGTTTATCCGGAAAACGGCGATACCAGCGGTGGCCGGCGCAGCACCGAGAATCAGCAGTTTTATACCAAGCTCGGGCAAAAAATCATTCTGCTGCTGAATCAAACCACAGCGGACGGTTTTGTGTATCGGGTGGATATGCGGCTGCGGCCTTTTGGCGACAGTGGCCCGCTGGTGCTGAGTTTTGCCGCTTTTGAGGATTATTATCAGGCGCAGGGCCGCGACTGGGAGCGTTACGCCATGCTGAAGGCGCGGATTTTAAATCCGGTGGCGCCTTTTACCGCAGAACTGCAGGCGATGCTGAAGCCTTTTGTTTACCGGCGTTACATTGATTATTCGGCGATTGAATCGCTGCGCCGGATGAAGCAGCTGATTGAGCAGGAAAACCGCCGCCGCAATCGTGTCGACAATATTAAACTCGGCGCTGGTGGTATCCGCGAAGTCGAATTTATCATTCAGACGCTGCAGCTTATTCGCGGCGGCCGCATTCCGGCCATTCAGCAGCAATCGATTTTTGCCGCAATGCAGGCGCTGTGTCAGGAAGGTTTGCTGGATACTGAAGCGGAGCAGATGCTGCGTACCGATTACCTCTTTCTGCGCCGCGTTGAGCACTGGTTACAGGGCATGGATGACCAGCAAACACAGACCTTGCCGGCCGATGTGCTGAGCCGGCAGCGGCTGGTGCTGGCGTTGGGGGCTACCGACTGGCCGGCATTACAGTCACAGATCAATGCCGCGATGGTGCGTATTCATCAGCAGTTCCGTCAGGTGATCGCGCAGGAAGACAATGCCGAACCGCAGGAATTATTGTTAGGCCGCTTGCTGTGGGACAGTGAGCAAAGTGCCGCTGAGCTGGCGGAGCATCTGGACTGGCTGGATTTCGCCGCGGCTGAGCTGTTAATACAGCAAGTGCAGCAATTTAAAGCCGACAGCCAAAAGCGCCAGGTTGGGCCGCGCGGCCGTGAATTACTCGCCAGGCTGCTGCCGTTGCTGTTGCATGTAGTGGCGCAGGAGCAAGCCGGGCCACAAGTGCTGGAACGGGTGCTTGGCGTGCTGCGCCAAATCGTGTCGCGCACTGCTTATCTGGAACTGCTGTTTGAAAATCCACCGGCGCTGCAGCAACTGGTGCGGCTCTGTGGCCGCAGCGGCTGGCTGGCCGAACATCTGGCGCGTTACCCGATGTTGCTGGATGAGCTGATTGACCCGGAACAGTTGTATCAGGTGGCAACCAGTGCGGATTATCGCGACCGGCTGCGTCAGCAGATGCTGCGCGTACCGGAAGATGATTTGGAGCTAGTGATGGAAAGCCTGCGCCAGTACAAACAGGCGCAAACACTGCGCATCGCGGCGGCGGATATCACCGGGATTTTGCCGCTGATGAAGGTGTCCGACCATCTGACCTGGCTGGCCGAAGCGCTGGTCGAAAAAGTGGTCGAGCTGGCCTGGCAGCAAATGACGGAAAAATACGGTTATCCGGCCGGGCTGGATGCACATAGCGCCAAAGCCTTTGCGGTGGTGGCCTATGGCAAGCTGGGTGGGCTTGAGCTGGGTTATGGTTCAGATCTGGACCTGGTGTTTTTACATCAGTGTGATTCGCTGGCAGCCACCAGCGGTGAACGTGGTATTGATTCGCGCCAGTTCTATTTGAAACTGGTACAGCGCATTTTGCACTTGTGTACCACCCGCACCGCCAGTGGTCTGCTCTATGAAGTGGATACCAGATTAAGACCGTCTGGCAATGCCGGGCTGTTGACTGTGCATGTCGACACTTATGGCGATTATCTGCGCCAGGATGCCTGGACCTGGGAGCATCAGGCCTTAGTGCGCACCCGGCTGATTTATGGCGACCCGGCGATCGCGCAGCGATTTGAACAGATCCGTGCCGAAATTCTGGGAAAATCCCGTGATCTGGCGGCGTTACGCGCCGAAGTTCGCGACATGCGGCAAAAACTGCGCGAACACCACGGTGTTGCCTCGACTGAGGTTAAACACAAAGCTGGCGGTATTGTCGATTTGGAATTTATCAGCCAGTTTCTGGTGCTGGGGTATGCGGCATTATATCCGGCGCTGTACCAATACAGCGACAATATCCGCATTCTGGACGCCGCCGCTGAGGCTGGTTTGATGCCACTGGAACAGGCGCAGCAGCTGCAACAGGCCTATCAGCAGCTGCGTGGCATCAGCCATCGTCAGACACTGGCGCCAGCACAAGGTGCAGCCGAGGAAGATTTATCAGCCGCCGAGCAACAGGTTCGCGTTGCCTGGCAGCAGTTTGTTGGTCAGGATTAGCGCTTTGTTTCTTCTGCGTTCAGGTACTGGCAGTTTTGTTCCAGAAACTGATTGGCTTTATCCGTCAGCACTGCGGCGCGTTGTTTGGGGCAGAAATAAGCGCGCACCGGATTTTCAAAATCCGGTGCTATCGCCTTTGCGATATCTTTCAGGGTCTTGAGATAGTCACCTTCGCTCTGGAAATAATGCTTCACGACGTAATCGCGTGGCAAAGTCCAGTACAGCTCCATCTCTTCTTGCCGGGCAAAATCCATCATGTGCTCACGCACTTTGCTACCGGGCTCAAATTTGCGATTGATGATACTGCCACTCCAGTTTTCCGGCATTTCCGGTACTGTATTGGTGCGGCTTTCCAGCGAAGTGGTTAACTGGTCACTGGTGTCGGTCAGTTTGATGATAAATTCTTTGGATTTATCCACGCTGCTATCCAGTGAATAACGCAATTGTTCGTAAAAATTAGTAAATTCAAGTGCTGCTGATGTTTTGATTTGCACTTTGGTTGGTTCTGATTTTGGTGTCAGTAAATCAGGATAGAACAGCAGGACTACGGCCAGACCTAATAACAATACCAAAGCGATTGCGTGCTTAAACCAAAATCCCATGACCACAGCCTTGTTGTGTGCCGAAACTCCATATTAAACCTTGTACCGGCTAGACTCCAGCTGCAAATCGAGCTGGCATGTTATGCGTCGGCCTGATGATGATACAGCGAAGGCGCATCCGGATCTGGCCGGGTCTTAAATCGCCGGTGCACCCACATATATTGTTCCGGATGCTTCAGAATGGCTTGCTCCACCCACTGATTCACCCGGCAAATCGCCTGATAATCGTCGTCACCCGGGAAGTCCGTCAGCGCTGGCAGCACCTCAATCTGGTAGCCCTGCTGGTCCGGTAATTTACTGGTATAAATCGGCATCACCACACAATTGGCAGAGCGGGCAAACAGCAAGGTGCCGTTGGTACAGGCGGTATCTGGCACGGCAAAAAATGGCGCAAAAATAGCCCGATTGCGGCCGTAGTCCTGATCCGGCAAATAAAAACACACTTCGCCGTCATTCAGTGCTTTAAGCAGTGCTTTCACGTCACGTTTACCGATCATAAATTTGTTGCCGCGACTGCGGCCGCGATACATAAAAAATTCCATCAGGGCATTGTTATGTGGCCGGTAAAAACCGACGCTCGGATGCGTCAGGCCAAACACCCGGCAGGCTGCTTCCAGATGCAGCATGTGCGAAGCTAATAACAACACACCTTTGCCTTGGGCCAAGGCCGCCTGAATATGTTCATAGCCTTTAAAATGGGCAATACGGCGGATGCGCCAGGTTGGCCACCACCAGCCGATGAGTGTCTCAATGGCCGCACAGCCGGTTTCTTCGGCATTGCGGCGTACCAGTTGCTCGCGTTCGGCGGCGGGCATGGCAGGGAAACAGAGCTCAAGGTTGCGTCTTGCAACACGGCCACGTGATTTCAGCAATTTAAAACTGAGCCGGCCCAGACCCCGGCCCAGCGCCATCAGCCAGCTGTATGGCAACCAGCTGATGAGATAGGCGATGCCGAGAGCCAGCCACAGCAACCAGTAACGCGGATGTAACAAAGACAAAGTGAAAGGTGGCGCCTGATACACAAAAAGCCCTCGGAGCGGAAAACGCCGTATTGTAACCAAAAGCGGCAGGAAACAAAGCCTGCAAACAAAAAGGCCACACTGGTCTGTCCGGTGTGGCCTGTTTTAGCTATTAAAGCAGCGGGCGATTATGCGCCGAGCGCGGCATTCACTGTAGCAAGGTCAGCTTCAGTCAGCGTACCGGCTGCTTGTTTCAGCGACAACACTGCCAGGATGTAATCATAACGCTGTTTGGTTAGATTACGGCGCGCATCAAACAGGTTGCGCGTGCTGATCAGCACGTCGACGATAGTCCGGGTACCGACTTCAAAGCCAGCTTCAGTGGCTTTTAACGCACTTTCGGCCGAAACCACGGCTTGTTCCAGCGCTTTAATCCCGGCGATAGCGGCGCCGACGTTGTTGTAGTTCACGCGAACCTGACGTACCACAGAGCGGTGCCCCAGTTCTAAATCTTCACTGGTGGCCACGTAGTTGGCGCGTTGTTGTTCGGTAGAAGCTGTCGTCGCACCACCAGAGTAAATCGGCACATTCAGGTTCAGGTTCAGGCTTTCGGAATCCTGCTGTGGAATGTTACGGTTGTCGACCAGCGTTTTGGTCGCACTCAGGCCAACAGTCGGGTAGTGGCCAGCTTCGGCCAAATCGATATTGTTTTGCGCAATTTCCACCGCCAGTTTGCGCGCTTGTAAATCCAGGCTGCTGTCTTCTGCTAAGGCAACCCATTCCATTACATTGGCTGGTTTTGGTGCTGTTGGCTTGAACTGCGTGGTATTGAGCGGGCTTAACTGCGAATGGTATTCACCGGTAATTTCCTGCAAGGATTCGCGGGCATTTTCCAGCGCGTTCGTTGCGGCGATTTCACGGGCCACCACGCTGTCAAACTGCGCTTGTGCTTCATGCACGTCAGTGATAGCGGTCAGGCCGACGGCAAAACGTTGTTTGGTTTGTTCCAGCTGACGTTCAACAGCGCGTTTTTCTGCGACGACAAAGGTTAAATCGTCATTGGCACTCAGCACGTTAAAATAAGCCTGTGACACCCGGACAATCAGGCCCTGCAGTGCGGCGTTGTAATAAATCTGGCCTTGCAGTGCAGTTTTTTCAGCATTGGATAAACGCTCCCAGTCACCCCAGTTAAATACTGTTTGTGTCAAACTGAGACGATTGGTGTAGCCGGTGCCGGTGGCACTCATGCCGCCGCCCTGATCTTCGCGGGCCTTGCTCAAAGAAGATGTCAGGCTGATATCGGGCAGGAAATTCGCTTTGCTGAGATCAATCCCCGCTTTGGCAGCATCGCGCTGGGCGGCAGACTTTAACACTTGCGGATCTTTTTTCAGTGCCAGCTGATAAACGTTTTGCAGGTTCTCCGCGCTGGCTTGCAGGCTGAACAAGCCGATGGCCGCGCACACCAATGAACATAAAGCAGTTTTTTTCATAACCAGGTTCCATGGAAAACAAAATTGAACGGATATTAACGTGTTCGCGTACACTAAGTCGAACCGATAGCGTAAAAGTTGTCGCCACAAGTGTAACAGAATGTGAGTCCTGATATGCCTGAAATCAAGGAGATAAATTATCCGACATTCACTGCGGCGGATGTCGAAATTAGCGGTGAACACACCGTTTTTCAGGGTTTTTTCACAATGAAATCCTATCAGTTCCGCCACCGTTTATTCCGCGGTGGCTGGAGTGAGACTGTTACAAGGGAAATGTTCGAACGCGGTCATGCAGTGGTCGTGTTGCCGTTTAATCCACAGAGCGATGAAGTGGTGCTGATTGAACAAATCCGCTTAGGTGCTTTGCCAACATCTGGATCGCCCTGGTTGCTGGAAGCCGTTGCCGGTATGTTTGGTCCAGCCGAAGATGCGGAACAAGTGGCGCGGCGGGAAGCAGAAGAGGAAGCCGGGCTGATGCTTGGCCGGCTGCTACCAATGCTGAGTTACTTAAGCAGCCCGGGCGGTACTACAGAGCGCATTCATCTTTATCTCGGTGAGCTCTGTGGCCCGGTGCAGGGTGGTGTGTTTGGCCTTGCGGAAGAACATGAAGACATCAAAGTGCATGTATTATCACGCCTGCAGGCGGTTGAATTACTGAATGCCGGCAGAATCGACAATGCCGCGACAGTCATTGCGTTACAATGGTTGTCTTTGCACCTGGAGTCGGTACGCCAGCAATGGGCGGTACCGGCGGCGCAGCCTGAAGAGGACAAATGTCAGCGATGAGTTTGGCAAAACCGCGGCGTTATCAGCCTTATGTACCAGATTTTTTAAGTCTGTGCGAACGCAATTACGCGCAGTTGCGGCATTTATTGCCGCGTGCCGGCCAGGTTGGCGACGCGGTGCAAATTCAGGTCAGTGCCCTGGATAAGTACGAAGTGAGATTGCAGGAACTTGGCAAATTCACCAGCACAGTGCGGATTGAACATATCCAGACGCCGGCGCTGTCTGAGCGCCTGACCAGCTGGCTAAGACCGCAATTTGACGTACGGTTGTATCACGACGCGCGCCTCGCCGAAGTGGTGGCCTGTCAGCAGGTGCGGCAATTTAAAGCGGTGTATGACTACCCGAATACCGACATGCTGCTACCCGATGAAAAACGTCAGATTAATTTGTTGCTGCGCGACTGGCTGAGTCTATGCCGGGCGCAGGGCCTGTGCAGTGCTGTGGTGTTGCTGTGACAGCAGCGGTTTTTTCCTGGTCCGCAAGTCAGGTCGTACAAATCACCGATTGCCATCTGTTGGCCACGCCCGACGCTGAGTATCAGGGCATCCGGCCATACCGGCATTTACAGCGGGTGCTGGACGGTCTGCGTACGGAAGCGCCACTGCTCATTCTGACTGGCGACCTGACCGAAGATCACAGCCCGGCTTCTTATGTTTTGTTACAACAGCTGTTGGCCGACTGGCCGGCACCGGTGTTTTTATTGCCCGGCAATCACGACGAACGCGCTGCGCTTGATACGCTCAGCCACATCGCACCGTGCCGGCCTGAGCGGCGGCTGCAGTTGCCGGGCTGGCAATTGTGGCTATTAGACAGCAAAGGCGACACGCCGGCCGGTAATTTTCCGCCTGAACGGCTTTCGGAGCTGGAACTATGGCTTGGCGAGAGCAGCCAGCAGCCAATTTTCTGGTTTTGCCATCATCATCTGCTGCCGATTGGCAGTTTTATCGACCGCTTTGACCAGCAGGACAAAGCCGGTTTGCTGGCATTATTGGAGCGCGAACCGCGCCTGCGTGGTCTGGCGCATGGCCATTGTCATCATGCTTACCAGTTTATCCAAGAGGATTTTGTTCAGGTTGGTTGTCCGGCCAGTTCAGTACAGTTTTTACAGACGCCCGACTGGCAAACCGAGGATCAGGGCCCACGGGCCTGTCGCTGGACTTTTCACGCCAGCGGCGAACTGCAATGGGAGTTTTTAACCTTTTGACGTCTAAACATATTGTTTATTTACATGGCTTTGCCAGCTCATCACAGTCGGAAAAAGCCGTGCTGGTGCGTGATTATTTTCAGCAGCATCTGCCCCAACATCAGTTATCGGTCCCAGATTTACCCTACACACCGGCGGAAGCCTGGCAGGAATTAAAGCAGCTGTGTCTGCAGCGCCAGCCGGATTTACTGATTGGCAGTTCGCTCGGCGGCTTTTTAGCTACGGCGCTGGCCGAACAATATGGCTGTCGTGCCGTGCTGATTAATCCGGCGGTGCGGCCGCATTTATTGTTACAGCAGCATCTGGGCCGTTATTACCATCCGGTGCGGGCGCAACATTATGAGGTGCGGGCTGAACATTTGCCGCAGCTACAGGAAATACAGGTCCGGCAACTGCGACAGCCAGCGCATTATCTGGTGCTGTTGCAAAGCGGTGATGAAGTGCTGGATTATCGGCAGGCGCTGGATTTTTATCAGCAATGTCAGTTAGATGTACAAGAAGGCGGCGATCACAGCTATCAGAACCTGCAAAGCCGGCTGGCGGATATTGTCAATTTCGGCCAATTAGCGTAAAACACTGTGGATTGATACAGCTGCGGGTACAGTCCCGCGCGACCCACGCTTGAATCGCATTTCAGACTCCGGAACCTATGCATGACAGAACAACAATATAATGCCGATTCCATCGAGGTCCTGACGGGCCTTGAGCCGGTGCAACGTCGCCCTGGGATGTATACCGATACCACGCGGCCTAATCATCTGGCGCAGGAGGTCATCGACAACAGCGTTGACGAGGCTTTGGCCGGTCATGCCGATACAGTGCAGG
>SSFI01000090.1 GCA_008015325.1 Rheinheimera sp. | reverse complement strand
GCGGATATCCACCAGATACACCAGCGCCGCCAGCAGCCACAGCAAGATACCACTGCTTAACGCCACATAAGTGGCGGACCACAGCGCTTTATTTACCGGCCGGTAAATAAAGCGCTGTGGTCCGCCACTTATGTGGCGTTAAGCAGTGGTATCTTGCTGTGGCTGCTGGCGGCGCTGGTGTATCTGGTGGATATCCGCAAGGCGACAACACTGACCGAGCCACTGCGGATTTACGGCACTAATCCGCTGTTTATTTACATGCTGAGCTGGATGTTTTCGGTGGCCACCAGCCGTTGGCTAAGCTGGAACACAGCGGAGGGGACGCATTCCGTCGCCGGTCTGTTCTATTCGGCGTTGTCTGGTGTGTTACCGCTCAAAGCCGCATCATTGTTGTTTGCGCTGCTGCATGTGGTGCTGTTCTGGGCTTTATCGCTGTGGCTGTACCGCCGGCAGATTTTTATCAAGCTTTGATGCTTTGAAGTCGACCGGCACAAACCAATAACGCCGGTCACGAGTATCGGTATCCGGACTCAGGCCCGGATTGCTGAGTTCCAGCCAATGCAGCATGCGGAACTGACTGAGCGGAAAGACATGTGCGGTCAGCGGATGTTGCTGCATATGTGCCAGTAATTCACCGTCGGCAATCATCATTTCCAAGCCCCGCTCAATCCACTGTGCCAGTGCCTCATTTTGCTTGCCGGTAAAAAAGTAGATGGCAAAAGGGTAATGCAGCATCAGGTTGGGATAACGCACTAAATCCGGATATATCGCGGCGCGTTCACGCAGCTCAGTCTGGCCTTCATGTAAACCTCGCGGGAAATAATCGCAACGACCGGCGTTTACCTGCTTAAACAGATTTTCATACACCGGCGAGGTCAGCACTTTTAAGCCGGCGTGTTGCAGGATTTTGGTATCAGGCCAGCTCAGCCCCTGACAGGCAGTCAGTTTGTGTAGTTGCTGCAGGCTGCTGATCTGATTGAATTTCTCAGACTGACTGCGCTGAATCGTCAGCATCCGGAAGCCCATCAGGCCGCGTTCGAGCGGAATACGGATGGCGCGCAGTTGCTGTTCCTTGTCGCGGTCAGTGCCCATCCAGAATAAATCAATTAACTGGCCTTTTTGCAGCTCGCGTACCGCGCGGCCCTGCTCCATTTCGGCTACCGGCAAAATGTCAGGAAGCGGACGCCCGTCAGCGGCTTTTTGCAGGGCTTTGTGTAGCAGCTCGATGTAGTATTGATGGGACACATCGAGCACGGAACGGGGTTTGGGGATGCGGATTTGGCTGACTCCGGCTTCTGAAGCGGCGACTGTTGCTGCAAACAGCAGCAACAGGCCATAAACCCAGAGACGACAGCACGCTTGCCAATTTTTCACGCAGATCCACGCTCCGTTATCTCACGCCGCGCGGTGAGAAATCGCTTAAAACCGGTATTCCCAGCTGCCTGCCGCACTGACCTGATGGTCCAGCTCCGGCCGCAGTGGCGATTGCTGCAGGTAGCGTAATTGCAGACTGAGTAACCCATCGAACAGACCGCGGCGGTGTTCCAGTTTAACTTGCCAGCTGGAATCGGAGACGGCCGCCTGATGATAACGCGCCAGCGTCAGTTGTGCTGACCAGCTGATGCCGCCTAAAGTTTGATAATGATAGGCGCTGCTCAGCACCTGTGCATCTGCGCCATAACCGCTGCCAATAATCCGGCCATAACGGCGGTACCCTTCCTGATACAGGCTGCCCTGATAAGCACAGGCACCGGCTTCTAACTGATCGGCGCAGGTCAGGTAAGTATCTGAATACTCGAGGTTCACGGTATGAATACCGGTCGCTTCGCCAAAATAACTACGCAGGCCCCAGAGTTGCAACAGCTCATCCGGCGTACCACTTTTATTGTCATCATCGGCAAGCTCGGTATACAGCGTGAGCGGAAAACCGGCCAGTTGCAGATGCCAGGCGGCGTCGACGGCGGCTCTTTGGTCGGCCGGAATTTCGTCACGCTGATCATAACTCACCAGGTCCCACAACGTACTGAAACCATTGCTGCGGCCCTGACCACCCCACTGGATTACCCGGCTGGCACCTAATTCCAGTGCAGGTACAGGTCGCAGCGTCAGCCGGCCGCCCCAATAACGGGTCTGTGGCACAGCGCTGTGATGCTGACCGTACCCGAGGAAAGTCGTGGCTGACCAGGGTCCAAGCCAGCGCAGCCAGCTGCGTTCATCGGCTTGCCAGCCATGACGGGTCAGCCGGACAGACGGCAGCGGGCGTGCGTTGTTGCTCAGTAACAAACTGTTTTGTTGACCAGGTCCCCACCAGACGGATGTTTGATCCAGCTGCAGTACCCAGTTGCCGCGGATCAGCGCCAGGTAACTGCCATCGAGCGTGTTGTCCTGCTCGGTGCTCTTATCATCGAGCACCCGCCGATTGACCTGTAACCGGCCCGCGACCGAATCGCTTTGCACTTCCTGGTACAGGCTCAGGGCGGCATCTTCAAAGTAAGTTTCGCCAAAGTGCTGGTGGTTTGCTGTCGCGCTGTTGGCTTTGAGTTTGACTCCAGACTGCCGCTCGCCGCGATTGGCATTTAATGCGCTGCGCAAATGTGCCACAGCAAACTGCAGCTCTGGACTTAAGGTCGCGCTGTCGATACGGTTCAAATCAATGGCGATATTTTTCCACATAATGGGATAAGTATTGACCGGCCCGGTTAACAAGCCGGCCTGCGCCAGGCTTTGCAGCGACTGGCGCAGATAATTGTCCTGGGTATCGAGCCAGGGGGTTGCGACTGACGACAATGAGCACAAAACAGCACAGACAGATAACCATTTAAATTTCATCGGCCTAACTTCCGTTTTAACGCGTCAAGCACCTGGGGAGCGACAAAAGGCGAGACGTCGCCACCATGGCGGGCTACTTCTTTAACCAGCGTCGAAGAGATAAACATATTTTTTTCTGACGGCGTCATAAACAGGCTGTCGAGGTCGGGGTTCAGCTGCCGGTTCATACTGGCCAGTTGGAATTCATATTCAAAATCGGCTACGGCACGCACGCCGCGGATCAGTACCTGCGCCTGGTGCACACGGGCAAAATCTGCCAGCAGACCGGCAAAACCAACCACCTGCACATTGGGTAAACCGGCGAACACCTGCTGTGCTAAACCGACCCGTTCTTCCAGACTGAACATCGGCTGTTTGCTGGGATTGGCGGCGACCGCCAGAATCACTTCATCAAATAAACGGGCGGCGCGGATCACCAAATCGGTGTGGCCATTGGTCAGCGGGTCAAAAGTGCCGGGATAAATCGCTTTGGTTTTCATAGACTAACCTATGGTCGTTTTAGCTCTGGTGCAAACGCATGCGGTCGGGCAGGCGGGGCTGGTAATTTTTTTCGATTTGACGTTACTATACCAAAATAATTCCTTTCACTATAAGCCCGTGCCGGTCATGGACAAGAAGTTGCGCACTAAAGATAAAATATTACAAGCCAGCATCGAGTTGTTTAACCAGCAAGGCGAGCGTCAAATCACCACCAATCATATCGCGGCGCACCTCGGCATCAGTCCGGGTAATCTGTATTACCATTTTCGCAATAAAGAAGACATTGTCCGGCAAATCTTCAAAGAATACGCCAAATTGCTGGAAAACCGCCTGCAGCCGCCAAGCCGCCATTCTGAAGCGCTGGATGCGCTGGCGCAGTATCTCGACATCGTATTTGAACTGATGTGGCGTTTTCATTTTTTCTACGCCAATCTGCCGGATATTTTAAGCCGTGACCCGTTGTTGCAGCAGGATTACCTCCAGGTGCAGAAAGGCGTACAAAGCAAAGTGGTGTCGGTGCTGCAGGCGTTAAAAGCCGCTGAAGTCATTGAGATTGATGATAGCGATATCGCCAATTTTGCCCACACCATCAAACTGGTGGTGACTTTCTGGATTAGTTATCTGAAAACACAGGCGCCGCAGGCCGCTATCGATCAGACGCAGGCATATCAGGGGGTATTAAAAATCCTGCTGTTATTCAAGCCCTACGCGACTGAACAGGCTTTACCCCGCATTATTAATCTGCAACGGCATTACCAGCAGTTAGCTGGTCAACCGGTATTGAATTGACAATGAGTGCAGGGTGCAAGCAGGTGGTTGTGTTGTAAAGATATTTTACAGATTGAGCCGTTCATTGTTGCATTTCGTTACAACTTGCCGGAACGCAGCATTGTCGCCTGTCGTGCGCCGCGTTACCATGGCTGCAGAGTTCAGGCGCATCTGCAGCAGGCTGCAGCCGGATCCGCAAAGAGATCTTCGCGCCCAAGACTCAGGGTCTTATAAAAAACAACCAGGAATTCTCCCGATGAAAAATATCTCTGTACTGGCGCTCAGTGTTGCACTGGCGCTTGGTCTGACCGGCTGTGAAAAAGCCGCACAAGCACCGGCGCCAGCGGCCGCTGAAACCGCAGCTGTGGCTGCAGCTCCTGCCAAAGCCCTGGTATCAGGTGTCGAACAGGAAAACTTTGACCCTGCGGTCAAACACACCGAAAACTTCTTCTACAGCGTCAATGGCACCTGGCTGAAGAATACTGAAATCCCGGCAGATAAATCGAACTACGGCTCTTTCACGAAACTGTATGACGATTCTCAGGTTGCGATGCGCACCATCATCGAATCTGCAGCTGCGAAAAAAGACAAAGTTGCCGGCACCGATGAACAAAAACTGGGTGATTTCTACAACAGCTATATGGATGAAGCTGGCATCGAAGCCAAAGGCGTCGAGCCAATCAAAGCGGATTTAGATAAAATCGCGGCGATCAAAGACCACACTGAGCTGGCCCGCGTTATGGGTGAAATACAGCTGACCGGTACCAGCCTGCCATTTGGCTGGTATGTGAATAACGACGCCAAAGCGTCGACACAAAACGCGTTATATCTGGGCCAAAGCGGCCTGGGTTTACCGGACAAAGATTACTACTTCAATAAAGACGCAAAATTCGAAACTATCCGTGCTGAATACCAGAAGTATCTGGTTGATATGCTGACTTTAGCGGGTGTGGCAGAGCCGGCCAAAGCCGCTGAGCGCATTTACGCGCTGGAACTGAAAATTGCTGAAAAACACTGGAGCCGCGTGGAAAACCGCGACGCTGACAAAACTTACAACAAGTTCAGCAAAGCAGATTTAACCGCCAAACTGGGTGCTTTCCCGTGGGAAGAGTACGCCAAAGTGGTGAAGCTGGACGGCGTAGCAGACATCATCGTTGAACAGCCAAGTTATTTCGAAGCCTTCGGTGCCATCTACAAAGACACTGACCTGCAGACCTGGAAAGACTATCTGAGCATCCGTTTTGTTTCAGAATACTCCGGCAAACTGAGCAAAGCTTTTGTCGACCGTCAGTTCGCCTTCTACGGCACTGTGCTGTCAGGCACCACAGAGCAGCAACCACGCTGGAAAAAAGCCGTCAACGCTTCTGACGAAGTATTGGGCGAAATCGTTGGCAAACTGTACGTCGAACAGCATTTCAAACCAGAGGCCAAAGAGCGCATGACGGTGCTGGTCGACAACCTGATCAAAGCCTATCACCAGAGCATCGACACACTGGAATGGATGACGCCGGAAACCAAAAAAGCCGCGCATGAAAAGCTGAACAAGTTCACGCCAAAAATCGGCTACCCGGACAAATGGAAAGACTACAGCAGCCTGAGCATTAAAGGCGACGACCTGGTCGGCAACTATAAAGCTGCTGCGCAGTTCGCTTACAGCAAAATGACTGAGAAACTGGGCAAGCCGGTGGACCGTTCTGAGTGGTTTATGACGCCACAAACCGTGAATGCGTATTACAACCCGGTCAACAACGAAATCGTGTTCCCGGCGGCGATTCTGCAACCACCGTTCTTTAACCTGGAAGCGGATGATGCGGTGAACTACGGCGGTATCGGTGCGGTGATTGGTCACGAACTGGGCCACGGTTTTGACGACCAGGGCGCCAAGTTTGACGGTGACGGTAACCTGCGCAACTGGTGGACAGACGCCGACAAAGCGGAGTTCGAAAAACGCGGCAAGCAGTTAGTGGCGCAGTACAACCAGTACTCACCACTGGAAGGCATGCATGTGAACGGCGAACTGACTTTAGGCGAGAACATCGGTGACCTTGGCGGTCTGACCGTCGCACTGAAAGCTTATAAACTGTCGTTAAACGGCAAGGAAGCACCAGTGATGGACGGCTTCACCGGCGAACAACGTTTCTTCCTGAGCTGGTCACAAGTGTGGCGTCGCAAAGGCCGTGAAGAGTATCTGCGTAACATGCTGACGACGGATCCACATTCACCAAGCGAATACCGCGTTATTGGGATCGTGGCGAACATTCCAGAGTTCTATGATGCATTTAACGTCAAACCAGGCGATAAGATGTATATCGCGCCGGAAAACCGCGTTAAGATCTGGTAAAAAACCCGGATAACATCACTGAAAAAATGGCCGCCTGTTGCGTAATGCCGATCGGTTAAGCCTCTTGACCGATCCTTCACAGCCGTCACAATCGGGCTCAACCCGTCAGTTGAGCCCGTTTTTTTATGTCCGAATTTTCGCAAGAACTCCAGATAGCCGCAGCATTAAACCCAGTTGAAGCACTCGCGTGTTTCCAAAAAAACATTCCCCACCAATGGATTGAAGAAGCATTGCAGCAAACGGGGCGTGCAGCTGTGCGCCGGCGCCGTTTTCCCGCGGAGCAGGCTGTTTGGCTGGTGCTTGGCATCGGTTTAATGCGCAACCGTTCAATTGCAGATGTCTGCGACAAGTTGGACCTGGCTTTTCCTGATGCCAAAGGCGCGTTACCACCGCTAGCGTCAAGTAGTGTGACCGATGCGCGTGCCAAGCTCGGTTATGAACCTTTGCGCTACCTGTTTCACACCACTGCGGCGCATTGGGAGCAAGAAGATAATGAACATGCGTTGTGTGGACTCAAAATCTTCAGTGTCGATGGGACGCAGTTTCGGGTACCGGATACCGCGGAGAATCAATCGTTTGGCTTTGCCAGCGGTCAGGCGTCTTACCCTTCAGTGATGGCTGTGGCCCTGATGTCGGCAAAAAGTCATCTGATCGCAGATGTGGCGTTTGGCGCAGTGGATGCCGGGGAGATTTGTTATGCCCAGCAGTTGGTGGGCTCAGTGCCGGCAAATTCACTGACGCTGTTTGACCGGGCCTACTTCTCAGCCGAATTGCTACTGAGCTGGGAGCAGGCAGGAGAAGAGCGTCATTGGCTGACGCCGGTGAAAAGTAAATTGCGTTATGAAGTGATTGAACGCTTCAGCGACTATGACTGCCTGATTGAGATGCCGGTCTCACCACAGGCGCAGGTACAAGCGCCATATTTGCCCAAAACATGGCGGGCACGGATGGTCAGCATTGCTCAGCCCAACGGCGATATCAAAGGCTTTATCACATCGATGCAAGACCCGGTGCGTTATCCGCTGCCACAGGTGCTCAAAGTGTATTGGGACCGCTGGGAAATAGAGCAAGGCTACGGTGAACTCAAGCGGGGTCAACTGGATGATAGCGAGTTGCTGCGCAGCCAGAAAAAAGACGGTGTTTATCAGGAATTATGGGGCATTCTGATTGCATACAATCTGGTGCGGCTTGAGATGCTGCGGATGGCCGTGGAGTATAAAGTGCATCCGCTTCGCATCAGTTTTATCAATGCGTTACGCCTCATTCAGGATGAATTTTTATGGTGCTCTGGCCGAACCCCTGGGACTGTGCCCAAAAAACTACGGAACTTAAGACTCAGCGGTAAACGTTTGATACTCCCAGAAAAGCGAAACCGGCCCAGTTACCCAAGGGAAGTACTGGCAAAACCGTCCAAATACCCCACAAAGAAAAAGGCTGCTCGTTGTTAAACGAGCAGCCTTACCCGCATTGCGGGCCTTTTGCTTTTTTGTAAGGTGATTAATCGGTTTCAGGGCGCAAGCCAATCCGGCATCTCAGTGTGAGTTTCTGGCCCTGGCGTTCGATCAATAAATCTATTTCCGAGCCGGGTTCAGTTTCTGCCACTATATCCAACGCCTGGCTGACGCTGGTCAGCACTTTGTTATCCACTTGCAACAACACGTCTCCTTGCACGACGCCGGCACTGTCCGCCGGGCCAAAGGGTTCAACCTGATCAATCAACACGCCGTAAAATGGCTGACCGGTCGAGACCTGACGCTCGCCGGCGGCATTAATCACCGGGATGCCGTTCATGCCCAAAGCACCACGCACGACGCGGCCATGTTTGATCAGCTTTTGCATCACAGTTGCGGCCAGCCGGTAGGGCACCGCAAAGAAAATGCCCTGTACTTCTAAATTGCGCTGGCGCTGAAAAGCCGCGGTATTAATGCCAACTAACACGCCGTTGCTGTTGACCAGCGCACCACCGGAGTTGCCTTCGTTGATGGCGGCATCCATTTGCATAAAATCGGTATAGGAATTGGTGCTGAGGCCAGCACGACCTGTGGCGCTGATAATGCCCTGAGTGATCGACTGTCCCAGATTTAATGGATTACCAATAGCTAACACCAAATCACCCACTTGCGGTGCGATCTCCGGATTTTGCGGGATCACCGGTAAATCTTCTGCTTCGACTTTCAGGACAGCCAGGTCAGTCATCTGATCCTGACCAATCAGCAAGGCATCCAGCTGACGGCCATCCTGCAGGGCGACCACAATTTGGTCCGCGCCATGCACCACATGATAGTTAGTGACGATGTACCCATCGCTGCGCATGATCACGCCTGAACCTAATGATTGATTCTGGATCACACGACGTTCGTACGAACGCTCGTCGAGCTGAGTGCTGCGGGTATAGACATTCACCACCGCAGGTGCTGCCGCCCGCACCGCTCTGGCATAAGACACTGCCGCCGGTTCCATTTCAGCTGGCTGCAGCAAATGTGACAGCTGCAGCTGCCCGCTTGGTGCGAGTAACAGATACAGCAGGGCCAGTGCCAGCCCATAAGCGACACCTTTGGCAATCATCAGCAGGAAATTAGTCACAGCGGTTTTATCTGAACTGAGGAATGCTTCAGCATAGCATTGAAGCAGTCAAATCTGCAGCAGAAAAAACGTTACTGATCATGAAATTGGCGGCAACCATATCGGTCTGTCGCTGCGAAAAAGGGCATATTGAGTGATAAAAAAAGGCCGGGTCGCCCCGGCCTGATATTCAGGTTGATTTAGCGGATCAGTGTATAGAACACTGTGTTATCCCGTTGAATTTGCAGCGCAATGACACCCCGCGCCTGTTCCAGCACAGATCTGAGCTGGGCAATGTTTTCAATGCGGGTGCGGCCGACACCAATAATGACGTCGTCTTTACTGAGGCCAAGGCGGGCGGCTGGTGAACCATCTGCGACTTCGCTAATGACAACGCCCGGTTCACCATCAGCGGTTTTACCGTTGGCGAAGTTCGCACCGGCCAGCATCTGGTGTAAGTTCTCAGCGGTGACATTGGCCTGGTCGGCCGCGGTCAGTTTGACGTCCAGCGTCACTTGCTTGTCTTCGCGCAGAATGCCCAGCTTCACTGATTTGCCAACGCCAAGCGTACCCACTTTAGCGCGCAGTTCCGACATACTTTGGATCGGTTTGCCATTGAGGCTGACAATGGTATCGCCGGCTTTGACGCCTGCTTTTTGCGCGCCAGAATCTGGTGTGACCTTACCAACAAACACCCCTTTATTGGTTTTCACGTTCATATTTTTGGCCAGCTCAGCATTGAGATCGCTGCCTTCAATCCCCAGCACGCCACGTTTGACTTCACCAAATTCGATAATTTGACTGACCAGGTTTTTCATCATCGTCGACGGGATGGCAAAGCCGATGCCGATATTGCCGCCATTTGGTCCCAGGATTGCGGTATTGATACCAATCAGCTCGCCTTTTAAGTTCACCAGTGCACCACCGGAGTTGCCGCTGTTAATTGCCGCATCGGTCTGGATGAAATCTTCATATTTTTCAATGTCCAAACCACCACGGCCCAGCGCACTGACAATACCGGAGGTGACGGTCTGGCCTAAGCCAAATGGGTTGCCGATCGCGACGGTGAAATCACCGACCCGCAGTGTGTCGGAGTCTGAGATGGTGATGGCGGTCAGATTATCGGCTTTGATTTGTAACAGCGCGATATCACTGTCGGGGTCTTCACCGATTTTTTTCGCTTCAAAAGTCCGGCCATCTTTTAAGGTGACCTGAATTTCATCAGCCTGATTAATCACGTGTGAGTTGGTCACGACATAACCTTTGGCGGCATCAATAATGACGCCTGAACCCAAACCACGGAACGGCTGCGAGCGGCGCATTTCGCCCTGGCCAAAGAATTGCTGGAAAGCGTCCGGTACACGCTGTCGCACTTCCCGGTTGCCGGCGACATTGATGTTCACAACTGCCGGAGTAACTTTTTCCAGCATTGGCGCCAGGCTCGGCATCTCGGTGCCAGCTTCAGCGCCAAAAAAAGGCAGTTTTGCCGCTGCAGGGGTAGGTTGAGCTAACAAAAAAGCAGCAAGAATGCTTGCGGTGACAACGGATAACTTCATTTTCATAACGCACTTGTCTCCCTCGGATAACTGCCTCTGAAGACCAGTGCGTTTTTAAAAAGTTTCAGTTGCCCGAATTTTTTTCTGTAGGAAAAGTTTTCATCAGACCGCTGGAATGGCCCGCATAATCAAGTGGTTGCTGAGAATGTGACACTTGTTTGCGCCGGCGTTCATCAATTTGGCCCAAAGATTTACGAATATGTTCTGCGGTATCGGTCGACAGATAATTCAGATTAGTTGCGCGTTGCACCGGAGCTTTGTCAACCAGCGTCATCTTGGTGCTGGCCATATGCCGGACTATTTGCTCGTAATTGTCCTGCAGCTGGCTCATCAGCCGTTGCGTGGTTTCCAGATGGTCAGATACTTCAGTGCGGTAATTTTGTAACTGCGTTTTACTCTCTTCGAGTTCAATCTGCAGTTTGTTCTGATTAAATTGCCGGATACTGAATAAACGCGCAGCGACAGCACCGATCACTAAACCGGCAATCAGCCAAAGGATAGAAGACATCAACATAACAACTCCTGGAACTACGATTTACTGCCAAGTGTAACCGATCTTCTTATCGGTAGTGGTAAGGCATGTTACTATAAGCGCTAACTTTTTCCGGTCCGAAACTGCGCCTGCACTGCATTGTATGATGACGCCACAGCAAAAATATCAACTTGATTTACAACGCCCAGATTTTCAGTTTGATGCCGCCCAGCAACATGCGGTGGACCAGCTGCAGCGCTTATATGATGACTTTGTCAGTCGTCCGACACAGAAAACTTCATTATTCAGTAAGTTATTCAGTAAAAAAACCGAATCAACGCCGCTGCGCGGCTTGTATTTCTGGGGCGGTGTGGGCCGCGGTAAAACCTATCTGGTGGATACTTTTTACGAATGCCTGCCGACCGAGCGCAAGCTGCGGGTGCATTTCCACCGTTTTATGCACAAAGTGCATGACGAGTTAAAAGCGCTGGCCGGGGCTGCCGATCCGCTGGAAAAGGTTGCTGATCACTTTAAACGGGACTATGACATCATCTGCTTTGATGAATTTTTTGTCTCGGATATCACCGATGCGATGATTCTGGGAACCTTAATGCAGGCGTTGTTTGCCCGCGGTATTACGCTGGTTGCAACTTCGAATATCGAACCAGATGGTTTGTATCGCAACGGCTTGCAACGGGCCCGTTTTTTGCCGGCGATAGCGCTGATTAAACAACATACCGAGGTGGTGAATGTCGACAGTGGCATTGACTACCGCCTGCGGACTTTGCAACAAGCTGAAATCTATCACTCACCGCTGGACGACAAAGCCGAGCAGAATCTGCAGCAATATTTTCTGGCATTGTCGGTCGAACCGCGCCAGCAGGATGGCCAGATTGAAATCGCCAGCCGTAAGCTGCAGTACCGCGCTGAAGCAGATGGTATTATCTGGTTTGATTTCAGTGAGTTGTGCGAGACTATGCGCAGTCAGTATGACTATATGGAACTGTCCAAAATCTATCACACGCTATTGCTCAGCGGCGCCCGCCAGATGGGGCAGGGCAACGATGATGTCGCGCGGCGTTTTATCGCCTTAGTGGATGAATTTTACGAGCGTAAAGTGAAACTGATTATCTCGGCGGAAGTGCCGATGGAGCAGCTGTATACGCAAGGTATCCTGTCGTTTGAGTTCAGGCGTTGTCTGAGCCGGTTACAGGAAATGCAGTCGCAGGATTATCTGGCGTTGGCGCATCTGCCATAAAGCGCTGATTTGATCGAAAAATTCTGCAATAAAATGCTGTTTTTTGTGCAGCGTTCCTTTATAATCCGCCGCCGGCCCACGTTACAGCCTGATACTGCCGTAGCCTGGCAGTTTGCAGTACTCGAAGGGGTACGATAAACGACACAGCCTGAAGGGGTTGTGTAAGGTGTAACAAATTTATTTTTGGGTAGTTTTTGATGAAAACTTTTACTGCTAAACCAGAAAGCGTACAACGCGACTGGTTCGTTGTTGATGCCGCAGGTAAAACCCTGGGTCGTCTTTCAACTGAAATCGCTAGCCGTCTGCGCGGCAAGCACAAGCCAGAATACACACCTCACGTTGACACCGGCGACTACATCATCGTAGTTAACGCTGACAAAGTGACTGTCACTGGCAACAAAGCGAAAAACAAAATGTACTACTCTCACTCTGGTTTCCCAGGTGGTATCAAAGAAATTAACTTTGAAAAGCTGCTGGATAAAAAACCTGAGATGGTACTGGAGACCGCGATCAAAGGCATGCTGCCAAAAGGTCCACTGGGTCGCGCTATGTTCCGTAAGTTAAAAGTGTATGCAGGCGCCGAGCATCAGCACGCTGCCCAGCAACCACAAGTTTTAGACATCTAACGGGAGCATAGACATGGCACAGAATCAATATTACGGTACTGGTCGTCGCAAGACCTCTACTGCACGTGTATTCCTGAAAGCTGGTGCTGGTAACATCGTTATCAACCAACGCTCAATCACTGAATACTTTGGTCGTGAAACTGCTCGTATGGTTGTGATGCAGCCATTAGAGTTAGTTGAAATGGTTGGCAAGTTTGACATGTACATCACTGTTAAAGGTGGTGGTATCTCTGGTCAGGCTGGCGCAATCCGTCACGGTATCACTCGTGCACTGATGGAATTCGACGAATCTCTGCGTCCTGCACTGCGTAAAGCTGGTTTCGTTACCCGCGACGCTCGCCAGGTTGAACGTAAGAAAATCGGTCTGCACAAAGCGCGTAAGCGTCCACAGTACTCAAAACGTTAATTCGTTTTACCGAAAAACCCGGCAATTGCCGGGTTTTTTTTATCTGTCGCTGCATCCGATGCGGTGGCAATTCGTAAAAGCCGGACAATACTTGTTTGCAGCCAGCTGGAAACCGCATACCGACCTCAGGCTGATGTGGCGGAAATTACCACTTCATTCCCGTTACTAATTTGTAAAGTAAATTCAGTCTGTTGAATGCGTTGTCCGGGATCAAAAAATTGCGAAAAAAAAGCTGCTGCTGGTCGCAGAGAATCATGGTAAATCCTTGTAACAGGCAGGGCTTTTCATTATGATCCGCCGTATTTTTCAACTTATAATAATCGCTGTAATTCAGCCGCTTAAACTGTTCAGGTTTTAAGCGTAAACGTGGAGATGAGTGGATGAGCAATGCGCCAGTTGATCATGGTCGCCGTCGCTTCCTGACCATCGCTACCTCTGTTGTGGGTGGTGTTGGTGCTGTTGGAGCAGCCGTTCCCTTTATTGCGTCCTGGAATCCGAGTGAGAAAGCAAAACAAGCGGGTGCGCCTGTGACTGCGAATATCGGCAAACTCGAGCCAGGCCAGTTAATTCGGGTGGAATGGCGTGGTAAACCGGTATGGGTCGTGAACCGCACACCGGATATGTTGAAAAGTTTGGCGGCCGTTGAAAGCCAGCTGCGTGATCCGAATTCGGACGAAGAGCAACAGCCGGCTTATGCAAAGAACCAACATCGCTCGAAAAAACCTGAGGTTTTTGTTGCTGTAGGTATCTGTACCCACCTCGGTTGTTCTCCGACTTACAAAATGGCTGACTTTGACGCTCATGTCGAAGGCATCGCATCTGGTTTCTTCTGCCCATGTCATGGTTCTACTTACGATATGGCTGGTCGTGTGTTCTCAGGTGTTCCGGCACCGAAAAACCTGATGATCCCACCATATATGTTCACTGATGACACCACGCTGGTGATCGGTGTTGACGAGGGGACTGCCTGATGTTTAAAAATTTCATGAACTGGATTGAATACCGCATGCCATTTATGGAGAAAATGAATCTCCATGTCATGCAGTACCCTGCGCCAAAAAATTTCAACTTCTGGTACTTCTTTGGCTCACTGGCGATGTTAGTACTGGTGAACCAGATCCTGACCGGGATCTGGCTGACGATGAACTTCGAACCTTCAGCTGAACGTGCTTTTGCTTCTGTTGAATACATCATGCGTGATGTTGATTACGGCTGGCTGCTGCGTTATATGCACTCTACCGGTGCTTCTGCATTCTTCGTTGTTGTGTATCTGCATATGTTCCGCGGCATGATGTATGGCTCTTACCAGAAACCACGTGAACTGCTGTGGATCTTCGGCATGCTGATTTTCCTAGTGCTGATGGCTGAAGCATTCATGGGTTACCTGCTGCCTTGGGGCCAGATGTCATTCTGGGGTGCTCAGGTTATTATCTCGATTTTCGGTGTTATTCCGGGCATTGGTGATGATTTAACCCTGTGGATCCGTGGTGACTATGTTATCTCCGGCGTCACACTGAACCGTTTCTTCGCCTTACACGTGATTGCCCTGCCATTAGTGCTGGTGATCCTGGTGTTCCTGCACATCATTGCCCTGCATGAAGTAGGTTCAAACAACCCGGATGGTATCGATGTTAAAGTACCAAACGAAGGTCAGAAGTTTGAAAACAACGTGTCTGAGAAATTCACTTTCCATGAGTATTTCACCAAAGGCGGTAAGAAAATTATCGTTGATGCGATCCCTTTCCACCCGTATTACACGGTGAAAGATATTGTCGGTGTGGTTGGTTTCCTGATTATCTTCTGTGCGGTAATTTTCTTCGCGCCGGAAGGCGGGGGTTTCTTCTTAGAGCCACCAAACTTTGAACCGGCTAACCCGATGAAGACGCCTGCGCACATTGCACCAGTGTGGTACTTCACACCGTTCTACGCTATTTTGCGTGCTATCCCTGATCAGTTATGGGGTGCCGTTGCGATGTTTGCTGCCATTATTCTGCTGGCGCTGCTGCCATGGTTAGATCGTTGTAAAGTACGTTCAGTGCGTTACCGTTCTACGCTGCACAAACTGAATCTGGCAAACTTTGTGATTAGCTTCTCGGTATTAGGTGTATTGGGTGTACTGCCTGCGACGCCAACTTATACCCTGTTTGCACAGATCGCATCATTTGCTTATTTTGCCTTCTTCGGTTTGCTGTGGTGGTACAGTAAAAACGAAAAAACCAAACCATTGCCTGTGAGGTTGTCATAATGCTGAAAAAGTTATTCTCAGTACTGGCACTGGTGACGTCTGCTTCAGTGCTGGCTGCAGGTGGTGAAAATATCCACCTGGACAAAGCGCCAATCAATCTGCATGACAAAGAGTCCCTGCAGCGTGGTGCCAAGATGTTCCAGAACTACTGTCTGGGTTGCCACCAGATGGAATATCAGCGCTACTCACGGACTTTCCGAGATTTAGGTATCCCGGATGAAGTCGGCATGAAAGAGCTGGCATTTACCGCGAATAAGGTCGGCGATTATATTAAAAACGCTGCGCCAAAAGCAGACCTGGCGAAATGGTTTGGTGCGCCGCCACCAGATTTAACTAACGTAGCCCGGGTGCGTGGTCCGGATTGGATCTACACCTATCTGCGGTCGTTTTATGTTGACCCAACCCGTCCGTTTGGTGTGAACAACGAAGTGTTCCCTCTGGTCGGTATGCCGCACGTGTTACAGGAACTGCAAGGTATCCCGTACAAAAAGCACGAAACGCAAATGGTCGATGGTGAATCGAAAGAAGTTTATGTTGGTATCGTTGCCGATGGTTCAGGTGAATTAAGCCCGGAAGAATATGACCGTGCTGTGGCTGATCTGGTGAACTATCTGGAATACACCGGTGAACCTTCAAAGTTAGAATCTCATAGCCTTGGCATTAAGGTCATGATCTTCCTGTTTATTTTCTTCATTCTGGCATTCCTGCTGAAGAAAGAATACTGGAAAGACGTCCATTAAGCGTCAGCCGCTGTTTGTTTAAGGGGCCGCAAGGCCCCTTTGCCTTTTCCGGAGGAAGCTATGGCGAGCAACGCCAGCAGACGAAATACCATGACTTTGTTTAGTGCCGCCGCGGAGATGGACAGTCACCATGTCCGGATCGTACTGGCAGAAAAAGGCATTACCGCTGATATCCTGATCGCACATCCGGGCAATCTGCCGGAAGATGTCTACGAAGTGAATCCTTATGGCAGCCTGCCGACCCTGATTGACCGTGATCTGGCGCTGTACCAGGCCGACATCATCATGGAATATCTGGACGAGCGCTTTCCACACCCGCCGTTGTTACCGGTGTATCCGGTAGCCCGTGCCCAGACCCGTCTGATGATGTATCGCATCAAACATGACTGGTATGGTCTGGCAAACAAAATTCTGGCTGGTGGTGAAGACGCCGCCGAGGCCCGGCATGATTTGCGCGAAAGTTTATTATCGACTGCGCCAATTTTTGCAGATACCGCATTTTTCATGAGTGACGAATACAGTTTGCAGGATGTGTACTTGTCGGTGCTGTTGTGGCGTTTACCTCTGCTTGGTATTGAACTGAGCGGCCCTGGCAGTAAACCAATTAAAAACTATATGCTGCGGATGTTCGAACGCGATGCGTTTCAACAGTCGTTGACCGACGCCGAGCGCCGTATCCATCCCGGTATGTATTGAGTTCTGGAGACCAAAAAGATGCAAATGACTCCCAATCGGCCTTATCTGTTACGCGCATTTTATGAATGGATTGTGGACAACAATTGCACCCCTTATCTGGTCGTGGACGCAACCATGCCTGGCGTCAAAGTGCCGTTGCAACATGTCAAAGACGGCCAAATCGTGCTGAATATCAGCCCGGGCGCTGTTGGCAACTTGTTATTGGGAAATGATGCAGTGACATTTAATGCCCGTTTCAGCGGCAATCCGTTTGCGCTGTATATTCCGCAGCGTTCAGTGCTGGCGATTTATGCCCGTGAAAATGGCGCCGGCACTATGTTTACGCCGGAAGAAGAATGGCAGGAAGATGAGTTGGATGACACCAAGCTTGAGCTGGATGTGCCGGCCGCAGAACCGGCCGAGCTTGGCCCGGACGATGACAAACCAAAAAAAGGCAGTCATTTACGCGTCGTGAAATAACGTGGCCACACTATCTGCCTAAGCCAATCCGCCAAGCCCTAAAGCAAAAAGCCGCATGATGCGGCTTTTTCGTTTTCGGCTCAATGTATCAATGCACCACGACTTTTCGCACCACCACCGGTTTTTTCACCACGACCGCCTGTTTGACTATCACAGTTTTTGCCACCGGTTTTGCTACCACCACATGACGATGATGTGCCGGATGCACCACGCAACCGGATAGCATCAGCAGCGCTATCAAAGCCATTAATCCAATTTTTAGTGATGAGTCAGCAACCTTGTTCATTTCGAGACCCTTTGTGTTTTACCTCAGTTAGCGCTGAGTGTAGAGGCTGGTATGTCAACAAGGTGCAAAAGCAGGTAAAGGTTGGGTAAAGCTTAGAACTGCGTGCTGTTCGATTGGCTGGCATAAAGCGTTTTCTCTTAACATTATCAATATTTCGTCAGGTTTTCAGCGGTAGCCTTCTTTAGATTGTGGAAAATCATCACAGTGATATTGCTGAAAAAACAAAAAAGTTACATTTCGGTGATTGCTAACATATTGAAGAAGCTAGAGCACCATATAGTTTAATAAGCGAACAGCAGAGCAGCCTGAAATTGCCTCAGGCAAGGCGACACGGCGAAGGAATAGTGGTGCTCTTTCGAGCTGTGGCAACGCTGCATAAGGCAATTACAGGCGCTCCCGGACGGGCGATACCAGAATGGCCGCATGCGGCGTTAAATTTTCTCGCTTTAGAACCACTAAAGCTTCAAAAATCTGCCTTGCCTGCGGCCATTCTGCTTATCGCTGCTGCCGCTTTTTTAAACTATATGGTGCTCTAGGTTTGTTTAGTTCTTCACAAAGGATGTGACACAGATGCAAATCCCCACAGAACGTCAGCCTCATTGGCAAAGCCGAAAAGCTCTGCTGCTAATCACATGCGCCGCACTGACCATCAGCGTATGGATGATGAGCTCCGGTGCAGTCACGGGTGCCAGTGTGCAGACATTCCAGAGTAGCCCGGTGACTCGGGGCAATTTAGAACATCAAATCAGCGCCTTCGGTGTTCTGGTTCCACAAAAAGTGCAAAGCCTAATTGCGATGACCGAAGGCCGGGTGTCGCAGCTGGCGCAAAGGCCCGGCGCTATGCTCGAGGCCGGGCAGCCGATTTTGCAGCTGGTCAATCCAAAATTACAGCGCCAGTTGGAGGAGCAGGAGCTGGCATTACAAGCACAGCAGGCCGAATTTTTATTGCTGCAGCAGCAGCTGGAGCAAGAACAGTTGCAACTGCAGCATGATTTACGGCTGGCTCAGGCAGAGCAACAGCTGTTGCAAACTCAACTGGCCGCCAAACAAGAGCTGTTTCGCCAGCAAATTGTCTCAGCACTGGATTTTGCCCAAAGCGAAGCATTGCTGACGCAGGCCAAACAAAAAGTATTGCTGGCTGAAGAGAAACTTAAAGGCTTTGTCAGTTCGAGCCAAAACCGGCTGGCTGCAGCCGAACTCAACCGGCAACGGGCGGAAAAACAACGTGATATCGCTAAGCAAGATGTACTGGCGTTGGCCGTCAGCAGTGAGATCAGCGGCCAGCTGATTGCGCTGGATGAAAGCTTAAAACCGGGTAGTCAGGTGGTGGCAGGCCAGGCGCTCGGGCAAGTGGCTGAGTCTGGGCAATTATTAGCGGAGCTGAAAATCGGTGCGGTCGATGCCGCTTTAGTGAAGCCCGGCCAGGCGGTGACACTGAATATCAAAGGCAAACCCATGCTCGGTGAAGCCAGCTGGGTGTCGCCCAATGTGGTCGACAACTTTTTACGGGTTGATGTGGCCCTGTTAAGTGACCTACCAGATACCGCCCGCGCCAATATTGAAGTCAAAGCTGATATCAATGTTGGGACCCAAGAACAAACCCTGCTCAGCGACCGCGCTGCTTATATTCAAAAACCACAACAACGCCAGGCGCTGTTTGTCTGGGATGCATCTTCGGCACTGTACCAGCGCCGCGAAGTACTGATCGGCAGCCTGACGCCAAAACAAATGCAGCTGTTAGATGGCGTGAAAGCCGGTGAACAAATCTTATTGCAGGTGCCGGCGGCACTGTTAAACAACGAAGTGATTGCACCGGAGGACCTCAATGGCTGAAGCCAATAACACAGCAACCCATCAGGCGGAAACCCTGATCGACATCCGGCAGGCATCTAAAGTATTTACTCAGGGTAAGCTGCAACTGCCGGTATTACAGGCACTGGATTTTCAGGTAACACGCGGCGAGTTTGTTGCGATTGAAGGCCGCTCCGGCAGTGGTAAATCAACCTTGTTATCGATCATTGGCTTACTAGATAGCTTTTCAGCCGGTGAATATTTGCTGCTTGGCCAGTCGGTGCCGGGTTTGTCGGCTTATCAGCATAGTGTGCTGCGTAACCGCCATATTGGCTGGATTTTTCAGAATTTTAACCTCATCAGCAGCATGACTGTCGCGGAGAATGTCAGTTTACCACTGCGGTATTTAGCCGGCGTCAAAGCCGCCGAGTACCGTAGCCGGGCTGCGCAAGTGCTGGCGCAGGTGGAACTGTCTGACAAGCTGGATGCTTATCCCGAGCAGTTATCCGGCGGTCAGCAGCAACGGGTGGCAATTGCACGGGCGCTTATTACTAACCCGAGTTTGTTATTGGCGGATGAACCGACCGGGAACCTCGATTCGCAAAGTGCCGAAATTGTGATGAACCTGCTGAGCAAGCTGCACCAGGATGGCGCGACTGTGTTGATGGTGACGCATGACCCACAGCTGGCAGCAAGAGCGCAGCGCCGTTTGTATCTGGCTGATGGTCAGTTTGTCGCAACAGCAACACAGCCAACTGCTGTTGTGGCAGCGACTGCTTCAGTCATTAGGCCAGCGACTGAGCAGAGGGCCAGCTGATGCATGTGCTGTTCACGCTGAAGTTTAGCTGGCGCTTATGGCGGGGCCAGCGCCTGCAATGGAGTTTGTTGGCGCTTGGCTTAGGCTGTTTCAGTGCATTATTGTTGCTGTTACTGCAATTAGGGCCGCAGCTGCGCACTCCGCTACCAGGCTGGGCGCAACCGGCAGATTTAGTGGCGACTGTACACCGCACCGACCCGCAAGGTCGTTATCGACCCGTTAGCAATGCGGAGTTGTACCGGTTAATGCAGCGGCCAGAGGTAGTTGAGTTGGCCATTGCCCGTTTTAAACCCAGTGAGTTACGAATCGCAGAACAGAATATCGACCGCACACAGCTGATGTTTTACAGCGAAAATCTACCAGAAGTGCTGGGGCTTAAAACTCCATTTTTTTCACAACAAATCGGTCAATCGCAGCCGGTTTACCTAAGTCATTGGTTATGGCAACTATTGGGCAAGCCAGAAGTTCGGGGGCTGGAAGTGCTGGTGCGTAACAGTGATAAACGCTATCTGGTTGCTGCGGTGTTACCGCCTGCTATGGACCGCTTTACCGAAAAACGACCGGGTTTATGGTTACCATGGGAGGACCGGTTTTTATCATTACTGGACAGTGATAAGGGCCACGATGTCAGCAAAGGTCCAGGCCCGAAAGCACTGGCGATGACAGAAAATCTGCCAAATAGTATTGGCTTTATTCGGCTTAAAGGTCCGGTCGATTTGTCTGTGCTGACCGAAAACTATGATGCAACGCCGGTTGAATGGTTGGGTCTGCAAGCCTTTAAAATGCTGGAAGATAAACATCAGGCCGACATTATTCCTGGCATTGAGCTTTTTCCGGAGCAGCGTGCTGACTTATTGCAGCAATTCTGGTTGCTGTGTTGCCTGACGCTGTTATGCGGCGCCGTGGTCGCTATTAACCTGGTATTTTGCCTGATAGGCCAGCTGGTGCAGCGCCAACATGAAATGGGCATGCGCCAGGTGTTGGGTGCCCGCAGCCCGCAGTTAAGCCGGCAGCTGGCGCTGGAGCAGTTACCGCTTTGGTGCGCTGCTGTCGCTATTGGTGGGTTGTTGTATTGGCAAGGGGCTGGCTTGTTGGCCGGGCTCAAGGTGTATCAGCAGTATTTTGGCAGCGCTGGCGTGCCTTTTGCTTGGGGTTATGCCGCTATTGCCATGTCGGTGCTGACTGTATTTTTACTGCTGTGCAGCCAGCTGCCGCTACTGTGGCAGCTGCGCCGCGCCCGGATGTTTCGTAATCGCCAAGGCCAGCGTAACTTGTTGCAGCAACGGCTGGCGTGGGCGCAGCAGGTGTTGCAACTGAGTTTTGCCGGTCTGGCGTTGGTGCTGGCGTTTTCGCTGCAGTTTCAATTGCTACAGCAGGAAAAGGCTATCAGCCGCTGGTTGCCATTTGAAGAGCTGCAGTTGCAGTTAAACCCTGGCATTCAGCCTGATGCGAAGCTGCAACGTGGTGAGTTCGGGGTTTATACTCCAGAGCAAATCGCATTATCTGTGCCCTTTACTGAGCCTGAAGAACGAAAACTGACGACGACAGTCGCGGGGCACAGCCTTGAGATGTTTGTCGGCAGTATGATGGTCAGCAGCAGTTACTTGCAATTTTTAGGTGCTGAGTTGCTAGCAGGTGATACGGTAACAGACATCGATGGGATTGTAATTAACCAGGCATTGGCCGACCGTTTGCTGGAACCAGGCCAGTCCCATGCTGATTTACCCGGCAGCACGCTGAGCTACATGGCCCCCTTCGAAGTGCAGGTACAAATCCGCGGAGTAGTGAAAGACTTGCCGCACCGTGGGGTTGCTGCGGCACCTATGCCGATGATGTACACCCAACTGAAACCTAATGGCTGGGGGCCGCACAAATATCTGAGCCTCACCACAAATCCAAAACTGGTCGACGAAGTGACCACAGCACTGGAAGACTGGGCTGACCGGCAAGGTCAGGATTTAGACATCAGCTACAGGGGCACTTTAGCCACTCAACTAGAGCAAATTAATGAACCTTATTGGATTTTTGCCCGCATCTCGTTGCTGTTAGCCGGGGTGATTAGCCTGCTCGCCGCGTTAAGTTTGTATTACCAGCTGAAAACTCAGCTGCTGTTAGAGCAAAGTGTGCTGGCAACTAAACTGGCGGTCGGCGCCACCGTGCCGGGTTTAATCAGCCGTTTATGTCGCCATCAGCTTGGGTTATTGCTGTTCAGTGTACCGGTTTGTGCTTTGTTGTTGTGGGGGCTCTCGCCCTGGCTCAGTGGCAAACTCGGGGCACCGGTGTTTCAGCACAGCGCTGTGTTACCGGCGCTGGTGATGATGCTGGCACTGGTGCTGTTGGCGACTGCACTGCCCGCGCTCCGCTTGTTGCAAAAGCCCATCGCCTTATTGCTGCAGGGCCGGGCCACCTGAGGCAACTTGCCAGAAGGCGCGCATCAGTGGTTCGTGCAGGCGTTTGGATTGCATGCAGATGCCCAAATCAAAAGGGCTGAACTGATAATCCAGCGCCAGCACTCGCACCCGGTCGCGCACCGGGCTGTGTTGTACCACCGGATCGGGCGCGATGGCCACGCCAGTACCAAGCGCGACCATACTGACCATCGCTTCATGGCCTTCGACTTTGGCGACAATATTCGGCGTGATGCCCTGATATTTGAGCCAGGCATCGAGGCGGCTACGCGCCGGGCCATGTTCCGGCACGATCAGCGGGATTTTGTCCCAGTCCACAGTCGCTTCACTCAATAAATCATTGACCTTGCAGGGGATCACCGGCGCAATCAGCTGCAGCGGTAATTTGGCGATACTGGCAAAGGCGATATTCAGCGGTAAATTCGGCGGATAGACCGCCAGCGCAATATCAGCTTCGTCGTTTTTGACTTTATCGAGCGCCAGCGCGGCGTCGCCGGTGGTCAGGCTGATTTCGGCTTTCGGGCACAGCAGGCGGAATTTATCCAGAATGGCCGGCAGATGGCTATAACTCGCGGTGACGGTACAAAACAGCCGGATCTCGCCCTGCAGCGCGTCTGAGGTTAACGACAAATCCACCTGCAGCTGATGCCAGTCGGCAAGATATTGCTTAACAAACTGCTGAAAACGTACGCCGGCTGGCGTCAGCCGCACTGATCTTTTGTCACGGCTGAACAGCTGCACGCCTAAATCATCTTCGAGGCGCTGAATAATCCGCGTCAGCGTCGACGGCGAAACATACAGCTGTTCACTGGTTTTACTGAAATTCAGGCTGCTCGCCAGATGCAGGTAAAGCTGGGCGCTGCGGATATCCATCAGATTCCTTCGCTACAATCTGTCGATTGCAGATTCTTAATTGCAAAAAGTGAAATACTGTTTTGAGAATATATCACTTCACGCAATGAAACTACTAGCCTATGCTGGCTTTATCAAAACAGCGCACAGAGCGTTGTTCTGCCAAAGCTCCCACAGTGCATATTGCACGACCGGACCGGCAAATCAGAATTATCAGGATCGACAGATGGCTAATTATTTCAACACACTGAACTTACGCCAGCAGTTAAAGCAGCTGGGCAAATGCCGTTTTATGCAAAAAGAAGAGTTTGCCGACGGTTGTAACTTTATCAAAGGTTGGAAAGTAGTCATCGTTGGCTGTGGTGCTCAGGGTTTAAACCAGGGCCTGAACATGCGCGATTCTGGCGTGAATATCTCTTATGCACTGCGCGCTGACGCCATTGCGCAAAAACGTAAATCTTTCCTGCAGGCCAGCGAAAATGGTTTCACTGTAGGCACTTACGAAGAATTAATTCCAACGGCCGATCTGGTACTGAACCTGACGCCGGACAAACAACATACTTCAGTCGTCAAAGCGGTGATGCCGCTGATGAAACAAGGCGCGACGCTGGCTTATTCGCACGGTTTTAATATCGTCGAAGAAGGCACGCAAATCCGCAAAGACATCACCGTCATCATGGTGGCGCCGAAGTGCCCGGGTACTGAAGTGCGTGAAGAATACAAACGCGGTTTTGGTGTACCGACTTTGATTGCGGTGCATCCGGAAAACGACCCGAATGGCAACGGCCTGGCGATCGCCAAAGCTTACGCCTCTGCTACCGGCGGCGATCGTGCCGGTGTGCTGGAATCCAGCTTTGTAGCGGAAGTGAAATCAGATTTGATGGGCGAGCAGACCATTCTGTGCGGCATGTTACAGACCGGCGCTATCTTAGCCTACGACAAACTGGTTGCTGATGGTTATGAAGCCGGTTTTGCCGCCAAGCTGATCCAGTTTGGCTGGGAAACGATTACTGAAGCGCTGAAGCACGGTGGCATCACCAACATGATGGACCGCCTGTCGAACCCGGCGAAAATCAAAGCGTACGACTTAGCTGAGCAATTAAAAGGCATTCTGCAGCCGCTATTTGCCAAGCACATGGACGACATCATCTCCGGCAAGTTCTCCGAGACGATGATGGCGGACTGGGCGAACGATGACAAACAACTGCTGGGCTGGCGCGAAGAAACCCGTCAAAGCGGTTTTGAAAACGCGCCGGTGTCCAGCGAACACATCGCAGAGCAAGATTATTTCGACCGCGCCATTTTGTTAGTCGCGATGGTAAAAGCAGGTGTAGAGCTGGCGTTTGATACCATGGTGGAAGCCGGTATTGTTGAAGAGTCAGCCTATTACGAGTCGCTGCATGAAACGCCACTGATTGCGAACACTATTGCCCGTAAACGTCTGTATGAGATGAACGTGGTGATCAGCGACACGGCAGAATACGGTAACTATCTGTTTGCCAACGCCGCAGTCCCGATGCTGCGCGACCTGGTGAACAACATCAGCCCTGAACTGTTGGGCAAAGGTTTAGCCTCAGCCAGCAACGGTGTCGATAACGTGCGGTTGATTGAAGTAAACGAAGCCATCCGTAATCATCCGGTGGAAATCGTTGGCAAGACATTACGGGGATATATGACCGCGATGAAGCGGATCGTGATTAGTGCTTAATAGGCGAGCGCTTCAATAGCGCTGCCAACCCCACACTGAGTTTTTTACGTGGACCTTGGTTGTTTGCCCGGCTTTGCCGGGCTTTTTTTTATGTACAGGAAGTACGGTACACGGAAAATGCAGGAGCAATTTTCCGTGATGCGCACCATCCATGGCGCTTACCCTACGGGCCAACGCTTCGCGTTGTTAAAAATTGCTCCTGGCAATTTTTTTATTTGATACCGTATGTTTAACACGACTCTGTTTCACAAAGGAACCTTATGAAATCGATTGCTCTGATCGCCCACGACGGTAAAAAAGCTGAATTGCTGGATTGGGTGGCGACTCATGCTGCATTTTTCCAAAACAAAACGTTGTACGCGACCGGTACGACGGGGCGGCTCATCAGCGACAAATTACAGCTGCCGGTGCATTGTTTTGCCAGTGGGCCACTCGGCGGTGACCAGCAAATCGGTGCTTTAATCGCTGAGCAAAAAATCGACTGGCTGGTATTTTTCTGGGACCCGCTGAGCTCGCAGCCACACGATCCGGACGTTAAAGCGTTGATCCGCCTTGCCGTCGTGTGGAATATTCCGGTGGCCTGTAACAAAGCTACCGCCGATTTTATTGTGCATTCGAGTTTATTTCAGACTGATTATCAGCGCGCGGTGCCGGATTTCAGTGCCCATCAGCGCCGGTTTGAGCCGGGGAAATTTTAGACATCAGTCTGGTTTTGCCAACTGATTCAGAATATTGCAGTGTGGGCTGCCGTCGCCTTTGCAGCTGTCTGCCAGCGCAGTCAGCACTTGCTGCATATGTTGCAGCTCCGCAATTTTAGCGGCGATTTCAGCGAGATGCTGTTGGGCCAGTTGTTTTACGGCCCGGCTTTCGCGCTCGGGGTTTTGCCAGAGCTCCAGCAGGGCATGAATATCTGATAGTGAAAAACCAAGATTGCGCGCCTGGCGGATAAAGCGTAACTGATTGATTTGTTCACTGTTATACAAACGATAACCCGCGTCAGTCCGGGCAGATTTTCGCAGCAACCCAGACTGTTCGTAGTGGCGGATCATTTTGGCGCTTAAGCCGCTCGCTTTCGCCGCATCGCCGATGGTTAATAAAGTGGCCATGGCTGTCTCCTTATTCAAAAAGCCAGGCGTTGCAGACGCAGTGCGTTAGTGACGACCAACACACTGCTACAGGCCATAGCCGCACCGGCAATCACCGGGTTTAGAAATCCCATGGCGGCGAGCGGGATGCCGACAATATTAAAGGCAAAAGCCCAGAACAGATTTTGCTGAATATTCCTGTAAGTGGCACTGGCGAGTGACAATGCAGCGGCGACCAACGAAGGATCGCCGCGCATCAGCGTTATTGCCGCAGCACTGACGGCGACTTCGGTGCCTGTGGCCATCGCAATGCCCAAATCGGCCTGCGCCAATGCCGGCGCATCGTTGATGCCGTCGCCAACCATCGCCACTTTATAGCCTTGCGCCTGATAGGCCGCCACGGCCTGCGCTTTGCCTTGCGGTAACACTTCGGCCTGTACGTTATCTAACCTCAGCTGCCCGGCAATATAATCGGCGCTGTTTTGAGAGTCGCCGGTCAGCATCGCCACTTTGATACCGCGCTGTTGCAACTGCTGCACTGCGGCTTTTGCCTCTGGTTTGGCTTGGTCAGCAAAACATAACAACCCCAGCAGTTTAGCGTGACCGTTCTGCATTTCCGCCAGCCACGACACGGACGCCCCGTGGATCTGAATTTGATCGGTTGGCAATGTTAACCCCAGTTCGCGCATCCAATGCCCGGAGCCCAGTATAATCAAGCGCTCGCCGAACTGCGCCTGCACGCCTTTACCGGCCACCACAGTGAACTGGCTGACTTCGCCAGCTGGCACTTGCTGGGTTTGGGCATACTGGACCACCGCTTTGGCCAGCGGATGTTCGCTGTGCTGCGACAGCGCAAAAGCCATCCGCAGCACTGTTTGCTTTTCTTCTGCGAAGGCGGTCAGTTGCAGCAATTCAGGTTTACCTGCGGTCAGGGTGCCGGTTTTATCAAACACCACATAATCGATGTTGGTCGCCTGCTCCAGTGCAACAGCGTCTTTGACCAGAATGCCGTGCCGCGCTGCAGTGCCGGTGCCAGCCATAATAGCGGCCGGCGTGGCAAGGCCAAGCGCACAAGGACAGGCAATCACCAGCACCGCCACAGCGTGTAAGATGCCTTGGGTCCAGTCGTTTAACACCAGCCCCCAGATCAGCAATGTGAAGAGCGCAACCAGTAGCACGACCGGCACAAAAATATTGCTGATCTTATCGACCAGTGCCTGTACCGGTGCTTTGGCGCCCTGAGCCTGCTCGACTAACCGGATGATTTTTGCCAGCGTGGATTCGGCACCCACGGCCGTGGCAGTAAATTCCAGCACGCCATCCAGATTAATAGCGCCACCGGTCAGCCGGTCGCCGTCGCTTTTATGCAGTGGCATACTTTCACCGCTGATCAGCGCTTCGTCCACATGGCTGCTGCCGTTTATTACCATACCGTCGGCCGGAATGCGCTCGCCGGGCAACACTTTGACTCTGTCGTGTTTTTTCAATGCAGCGGCGGCGATACTGTGCCACCTGCCATCACGCCAGACGGTCGCTGTTGTGGGTTTTAAATTCTCCAGTGCCTGTAAGGCATCAGTGGTGCGTTTTTTCGCGCGTTTTTCTAAAAATTTGCCGAGCAATACCAGCGTCAGCACCGCAGCACTGCTTTCAAAATACAGGTGCGGGGCACCATGATGACCGTCAAAGCTGTACCACAGATAAAGCGACAAACCATAAGCCGCGCTGGTACCAATCGACACCAGTAAATCCATATTGCCGCTTTTGGCTTTTAAAGCGTGCCAGCCGGCTTTGTAAAAACGCGCACCAAAATAAAACTGCACCGGCGTCGCCAGCAGCCACTGCCAGAAAGCCGGCAGCATCCAGTCGACGCCGAATAACAGGCCAAACATCGGCAGAACCAGTGGCATGGTCAGCAGCGCTGCCCCTATGACCGGCCAGCTGTCCTGCTGGTAAAACGCGGGTTGCTTTGGTGCTGTACCAATTTCAGCCTCAGTTTCAGTGACAGTGGGCGCCAGCACCAGTTCATAGCCGGCGGTCGTCACGGCTTGTAGCAGATTTTCTTCGCTGACGTCATTGGTTAAGCGCAGGCTGACCTGCTCGGTGGCCAGATTGACGCTGGCGGACAACACGCCCGGTACTTTTAGCAGGCTTTTTTCCACCCGGCCGGCGCAGGAAGCGCAGCTCATCCCTTTAACGGCTAATTGCCTTTCAGTACATTCCAGCTGATAACCTGCCGCTGAAACCGCTGCGTCCAGCATCTGAGTGGGGACATCACCTGTCACTGTTGCCGTCTCGGTCGCCAGATTGACGCTGGCCGCTTCGACGCCTGCGACCGCATTTAAGACTTTTTCGACCCGGCCGGCGCATGAGGCGCAGTTCATCCCATTGATTTTTAACGTCGTCGAGATTGTCATACTGGTGACTCCCAGCGGATAAAAGCTATTGATAACATAAGGCTAAACCTTGCCATGGTGGGAAGGTCAATAGTTACAGTGAGTGCGCCCCGACAATTTTTGCCAGATCCCAGCGCTGCATTTCATACAAGCGGGAGACAGTGCGTTCAAAGGCAAAACTGAGCTGACTGGCCTGATACCAATGCTCCGGCGCGCTGTCGGCGGTGCAGATAAGCAGCACCCCACGCTCATAACATTCGTCGACCAGCGCAATCAGCCGGCGTGCTTCGTTGTCGAGTTTGCTGACAAATACCTCGCTGTGTTCACGCTGATAATTCTCTTCGACGCCGTGCAAAATGGCGGTGGCGCTTTCGGGCAAAAACTGCGGAATATTGGCAACGGCAATAGCGCGATATTGGCTGCCTTGCTCGGGCTGGCACAGCGCCATGTAATCGAGCTGACTGCGTGGCCCGCTGCAGAGCGCCATAAAATCAAAACCGATGATCTGCTGATTGCGCCACAAGGTTGGAATCGGCCTGTTGTGCACCAGCACCTGCTCGCAGGGTTCCACTGCGCCAAAATATTGCTGCGCCTGCTGCAGCAGCCAGTCTGCGGTTTTTTCAATGCCGAGATACCGCCAGTCGGTGGTTTGACTGCGGCGATAGTCGATGCCGGCATCGAGGCTGAGCACCTGACAATATTGCTGCAGTACATTGATAAAAGGCAGGAATCGCGCCCTTTGCAGGCCGTTTTTGTATAAATCCTCTGGCGCACAGTTAGACGTCGCGACCAGCACCACGCCTTGCGCAAACAACTGGCGCCATAAAGTAGCCAGCAACATCGCATCGCCAATGTCGCTGACAAAAAACTCATCAAAACACAGCAGCTGATATTGTGCCGCCCAACTGCGGCCCACCTGCACTAATGGGTCTGGCTCACCTTGCCGCTGGCGTAATTCCTGATGCACCGCCGCCATAAAATGATGAAAGTGCAGCCGCAATTTACCTGGTGTGACTGTCGTGTCGAAGAACCAGTCCATCAGCATGGTTTTACCACGCCCGACCGGACCGTACAGGTAAATGCCGGTCTGTGCTTCGCCGGAAGCGAGTTGCTGCTGCAGCTGCGCCAGTGCACTCACCAGCTGCTGCTGCGCCGCATCCGGCTGCAACTTGCCATTGGCGATGGCAGCCTGATAGCGTTGTTGCAGGCTATCTGGCTGCAGGGTGTTGGATAAAGCCGTCACTTATTCAGCCATTTATTCACTGGGGCCTTTACCAATATAACGCTCCAGCCACTGGCCAAATTCGTGGTACCAGTAAATCGAGTTTTGTGGTTTTAAGATCCAGTGGTTTTCATCCGGGAAATACACCAACCGCGCATCGACGCCTTTGCCTTTGAGCACACCATACAGTGCTAAACCCTGGGTCACCGGCACACGGTAATCCTGTTCGCCATGGGTGATCAGCATCGGCGTATTGAAGTTTTCCGCGAACATCGCCGGACTGGCCTTCAGCACGTTGTCTTTATCTTTCCATGGCGAACCGGCATAAGCATAAGTACGCATTAAAGTGCTGTCGGAAGCAAACTGTGCCATCAGGTCATAAACACCGGCATGATTGACCAGTGCTTTGTATTTGGTGCTGTGGCCGGCTATCCAGCTGACCAGATAACCGCCATAACTACCACCTGCGGCGGCGACGCGGCTTTCGTCGATATAACCGCGCGAGGTCATGTAATCGATAGCTGCTTCACTGTCAAAAAACGGTTTAGTGGCATGGTCGCCGTGAATGGACGCGGTGAAAGCCTCGCCAAAACCGGTCGAGCCGTGGAAGTTCGGCATGATCACCACATAGCCCATGGCGGCAAACACTTGCGGGTGCCAGCGCGTACCAAAAGCGTCGTTAAAAGCGCCATGCGGGCCGCCATGCAGCAGGCTCAGCAGTGGCCAGCGTTTTTTCGCGTCAAAGTTGGGTGGAAAAATCACAAACATCTGGATCGGTTTGTTATCCGAGCCCGGATACGTCATGTCTTCGACTTTGCCCCATTGGGTATTTTGCTGCAGCGCCGTGTTGATCTGGCTGATTTGTTTTAAGGTGCGGCTTTTATTGTCCAGCAGGAAGATCTCCGGCAGCTGGCTGATTCCATGCTGCACCAGTGCAAACTGTGCCGGGCCAGCCACCTGCACCTGTTCATTACTGGCCTGACGCAGTACTTGTTTCACCGGGCCGCCGGCGGCCGGTACGGAAAATAACGACACCCGCGCTTTGTCTTCGGCGAGGAAATACAACATCTGGCCGTCTTTGCTGAAGAACCATTGCTGCGGTGACAAATCGATATTGCCGGCCAGCACTGTGGTCGTTTTCGCTGCCAGATCAAACCGGGTTAGTTTGACGTTGTCATTGCCAAAATCAGTGCGCTTTTGTGCGCCGTACAGCAGGCTGCGGCCGTCCGGGCTGAACACCGGTTTGCTGTCGTCGGCCGGATTGGTTTCGGTCAGATTCACCGCTTTACCACTGCCGTCGGTCGGCACTACATATACATCAAAATTCAGGCTGTTGTATGGCGGTTTACTGCTGACTGCACTGAGCGCCAGCTGTTTGCCGTCCGGCGATAAATCAAATTCGACGCCGCCGTCGAGGCTGGTCCATTGGCTCCATCCCGGCGTCAGTGCCCGGATGTCACCTGTTAAAATGTCATAGGCGAAAAATTGCGTAACTTGGTCGTCGGTGAGGAAATGGTCCCAGTAACGGTAAATGCGGTTTTCGCTGACTTTGGCTGAATGCAGCGGCTTTTTCTCATCTTTCAGTAGCTTAAAGTCACCAGAAAAACCTGCCGGCACTTGCGCACTGAACAGAATTTTTTTGCCGTCCGGAAAAAAACGCGGATTACTGACACTGACCGGCAACTCGGTGAGCTGGCGGGCTTCGCCGCCGCCTAAGGTCAGCAGCTGCAGTTGATTGTGTTCACCATCGCGTTTGGATACAAACACCAGCTGGCGGCCGTCCGGGCTCCAGGCTGGTTGATTGTCAGCGGCGGGATGGAAAGTCAGCTGGGTTTGTCGGCCGGAACCCAGTTCCAGCAGGTGCAAATCGGTATTACTTTTGTTTTTGGCCAGGTCATAACGGTTCAGGCTAAAGACTGCGCGCTGACCGTCCGGCGATACCTGCAGGCCAGCTGGTTTTTGCACCTGGTATAAATCAGTGGCGGTCAACGGGGCGGCAGTACTGGCGTGTAACTGAGCGGTAAAACCAAGCAAAACCGCGGCAACAAAACTGATCTGTTGAGGTCGGTACATAGATATAATTCCGGGCTGAATAATTGTCGCTAGCATAGGTGAAGCGACACAGGCTTAGCAACTGTGCAGGTACGGTGCCGGCGACGGCTGAGATTGAACGCCGGGAAAAACCGACAGATGATATCAGCGGCTGGTTTTTTTCCCGTTATACTGCCTTGTTTTCAAATAATGGATGGTGAATGTTGATGAAATTCAGATTGTTAAGTCTTGTGTTACTCACGTCAGGTTTCGCCAGCACCCAAGCGGCCGAAGTCAATGTTTATTCTGCGCGCCAACAGGAACTGATTAAACCTTTGCTGGATAAATTCAGTCAGCAAACTGGTATTAAGGTGAATTTGATCACCGGCAAACCAGACGAACTGTTAAGCCGGATGCAAAGTGAAGGCCGCAATAGTCCGGCTGATTTGCTGATCAGTACCGATGTCGGCCGGCTGTACCGAGCGCAACAAGCTGGTTTGTTGCAACCGCTGCAATCCAACACGCTGGAGCAGGCGATCCCGGCAGCTTTGAGGGACCCGGCCGGTCACTGGTTCGGGTTAACCACCAGAGCGCGGCCCATTATTTATGTCACCGGCAAAGTGGACCCAAAAGATCTCAGCACTTACGAAGATTTAGCCTCGCCAAAATGGCGCGGTAAAATTTGTATCCGTTCTTCAGACAACATCTATAACCAGTCAATGCTGGCCGGCATGATTGCTGTGCTGGGTGAGGAAAAAACTCAGGCCTGGGCTAACGGCTTGGTGCAGAATTTTGCCCAGCCGCCAAAAGGTGGTGATCGGGACCAAATCAAGGCCGCAGCGGCCGGCGTCTGCGATATCGCCATTGCCAATACCTATTATCTGGCGGCGATGTTTGATGATGCCAAAGATGCGGCTGCCGCCAAAGCTGTGTCCGTGTTCTGGCCTAATCAGCAGGACCGCGGCGTTCATATCAATATCTCAGGCGCAGCCGTCGCCAAATATGCGCCTAATGCCAAACAGGCGGCCCAGTTGCTGGAATACATGACCGGGGCTGACGCCCAGGCCTGGTACGCGCAAACTAACCATGAGTATCCGGTGGTGCAGGGTGTGGCGCGTAGCAGTGTGTTGCAGGGCTTTGGTGAATTCAAAGCCGATGCGTTGCCGCTGGTTAAATTAGGCGAGCTCAATCAGCAGGCAATTCAGACCATGGATAAAGCCGGGTGGAAATAACCCTGAGCCTGGTCTGAAGTCACCGATGAGAGCATCTGCGTTCTGGCGCCATCCGCAGTGGTGGCTGTTGCCGGCATGTTTACTGCTGCCGCTGTTGGTGGTTTATGTCAGCTGGGGCCAGTTTGACGCCAGACTGTGGTCGCATCTTGCCACTACTGTGCTGCCGGATTATCTGCTGAACTCGCTGCTGCTGGCAGCCGGCGCCGGGGGGCTTGCCGCGTTGCTCGGCGCGTCACTGGCCTGGCTGCTGCATTTTTATCAGTTTCCCGGTCGCAGGCTGTTTCAGCTGCTGCTGATCCTGCCGCTGGCGTTGCCGGCTTACATCATCGCTTACAGTTACACCGCTTTACTGGATTTTAGCGGCCCCTTGCAGCAGGGGCTGCGCCAGCTTACCGGCCTTGGTTACGGCGATTACTGGTTTCCGCAGGTCCGCTCCGTTGGCGGCGCTATCTGTTTGTTTGCACTGGTGTTATATCCCTATGTCTATCTGCTGACCCGTGCGGCCCTGGCCGGTCAGAGCCCACGCTGGCAGGAAGCCAGCCAGATCCTGGGCGTCAGCCGGCGGCGTTATTTCTGGGCGGTGTTATTGCCGCTGACCCGGCCTGCGGTGTTCGGGGGCATGGCGCTGGTGATGATGGAAGTGTTCGCCGACTACGGCACAGTGCAATATTTTGGTATTCCGACGCTGACCACCGGCATCTTCCGCACCTGGTTTGGCATGAATGACCGCTCCGGTGCGGCGCAGCTGTCGTCGTTGCTCTGCACTCTGGCCTTAGCGCTGATGTTGCTGGAACTGTACAGCCGGCGTCAGCTGCGGTTTTATCATGCCGGACAGGCCGGCAAGACCTTGCAGCCTCAAAAGCTGAAAGGTGTCCGGGCCTGGCTGGCGACCTTCGCGGTGAGCCTGGTACTGTGGCTGGCATTTTTCTGGCCGGCACTGGCCTTACTGGTCTGGAGCCTGGAAACCCCGGCGGCCTGGCTGTCGCTGGATTATCTGCAGTTGCTTGGTAACAGCCTCAGTCTGGCGGCACTGAGCACAGTGCTGCTGCTGGTGGTTGCTCTGGTGCTGGTCTATGGCCTGCGGCAAGGTTTACCAGCCTGGCAGCAGCTGCTGATCCGGCTCAGTGGCCTTGGTTATGCTGTGCCGGGTACCGTCATTGCGATTGGCGTGATGTGGCCATTAAGTGCATTCGACAACTGGCTTGACCTTTTTATGGAACAGCAATTTGGTGTTCGTACTGGATTATTATTGTCCGGCACTGTGCTGGCGTTGCTGCTGGCTTATCTGGTGCGATTTCTGGCGGTGGCGATGCAGGCGCTGGAGTCTGGCCTCAGTCAGATTAAACCCAGCATGGATCAGGCCGCGGCCAGTCTCGGCTGTTCACGTTGGCAGTTGCTGCGGCGTTTGCATTTGCCCTTGCTGAAAACCTCGTTATGGACCGCGGCCTTGCTGGTGTTTGTCGATGTGCTGAAAGAATTGCCGGCCACGCTGTTATTGCGGCCGTTTAATTTCGACACGCTGGCCGTGCGCACTTTTGAACTGGCCTCTGATGAACAGCTGGCGGCCGCTGCGGTGCCGGCGCTGACCATAGTGCTGGCTGGTCTGTTGCCGGTGATTTTGCTGAACAAAGCGGCGCTGAAAAACTGATGTCTGCGGCCATTCTGCTTATCGCTGCTGCCGCTTTTTTAAACTATATGGTGCTCTAGGAGAACCTGTAGATGTTGACAATCAAACAGCTGGAACTGCAGTACGGCCAGACCAGGGTCGTGCAGGATTTCAGTCTTGGGCTGGCCACAGGCCAGATCGGCTGCCTGCTGGGGCCGTCTGGTTCCGGCAAAAGCTCGGTATTGCGCGCCATTGCCGGTTTTGAACCCCTGAGCCAAGGCGAGATTTGGCTGGGAGAGACTCTGGTCAGCGCTGCCACTGTGCAGCTGCCGCCGGAGCGGCGCAAAGTCGGGATGGTGTTTCAGGATTATGCGTTGTTCCCGCATTTAACAGTGGCCGGCAATGTCGGTTTTGGCCTGCATCAGCTGCCTGCGACTCAACGCCGCCAACGGGTGACCCAGATGCTGGAGCTGGTCGGTTTGGCTGAACTTGCTGACCGCGCCGTGCACCAGCTGTCGGGCGGACAACAACAGCGGGTGGCATTAGCCCGGGCGCTGGCGCCGGCGCCGGCACTGCTGTTACTGGATGAGCCGTTTTCCGGGCTGGATGCCGATTTACGTGACGCGCTGGCCCGCGATATCCGGCAAATCCTCAAGCACGAAGGCATCACAGCGTTGCTGGTCACGCATGATCAGCATGAAGCTTTTGCCATGGCGGACCAGCTGGGGGTTATGGTGCAGGGTCAGCTACAGCAGTGGGGCAGTGCCTATGAACTCTATCATCAGCCGGTCAACCGCTTTGTCGCTGAATTTATCGGCGAGGGCCATTTGCTGGCGGTGCAGCAGCTTGCCGGACAAGCAGTGACGGCATTAGGGCCGTTGCCGCTGACAGCACCGGCAGATGCCACCTGGTTATTGGTGCGTCCGGAAGATATTGCGCATGATGATGACAGTCCGCTGCAGGCCAGAGTGATCAGCACGGCCTTTCGCGGCAGTTGTTATCACTACGAATTGCAGCTGTTAAACGGCGAGCTGCTGAGCTGTCAGCTGCAAAGCCATCATTGCCATGCGTCAGGAGAATGGATTGGTATCAGAGCTGAGCTGGCTCATTGGGTGCTGTTTTCGGCCACCGGCTCGAGAAAATGAAGTTTCAGATAAGTGCGGTAAACCGGTACTGCTTTGTTGATTTGTAACTGCTGCCACAGTGCATTGGCCTGGTCCGGGTGACGCTGATAAAACTGCTTACTGAACAGCAGGTAACCGGTATTACTGTGCAGTGGCGGTTGTAACACCTGCAGGCCGCGTTCACTGATCACCGAAGAGATCACCGGTTGTCCGGCGACTTGACATAATGTGGTGACGGCATGAATGCGCCCCGCCTGCAGCAGTTCCAGGTCCATAGTGCCGGACAAGGTGTAGTGCATCGTCACTTGCTTTGGTCCCGGCACCACTAAGGGTGCATAGCCAAGCGGCCTGGCCACGACCAGACTGTCGATGCCGCTGACCCGCTCACCATCCCAGCGCCAGGGGCTATCCGGTTTTTTCACCAGACAAGTGTGATGTTCACTGAAGGCGCGGTTAGGGTCTGGTTTGCCGTCCCGTAGTGGATACTGACCAATCGCTTCGCGTTCCGGCCTGTAACTGGCGACCACGGCGTCGATGTCCCCTGACTGCAGTCTGGCCAGACAACGTTTCCACGGCCGTCGTTCCAGTTGTAGCCGCAGCCCCGGCACCTGCGCGACTAATTGCGCCAAATGGTCGATGGTTGCGCCCGGATAATCTTTCGGCACCACAGCACCCTGACCCCGGTAGTAGGGTTCCAGCGCTTTATCTTCGTAGCAAAACCGCAGCTCCACAGTATTGGTGGCTGGTGTGCCATCAGCCTGTACGCCTATGGCAGTCAGGCTAACAAGCAGGCTCAACACAATCATTATTCGCAGCACGGCAGTTCATCCATCACGGTCGTGGTTGCAGTATCGCACAGATTTCAGACAGAAGAAAAACCGGGCAAAGAGGCATGACTTTGCCGCGGTTGGCCCAAACAGCGCGGCCTTTATCAGGCTGCGCAGGGCAGGCAGGACAGGGAAACCAAGGAGTAATTACAGCGGTTGTTGTAAAAAAGCTTTGAGTTGTGGCGCCACGGCCTGGATATTGAATAAACCATCTAAGTGGCCCATCTGACCGGGGATCTGCGCCAGCTGGTTGGTTGTTTTACGGCTGCCCGCATTATCCAACGCTTGTTGGCTTTGTTGTGCCATCAAAGGTGTCAGTAATAAATCGCCAGCCGCTGGTAACCACAACACCGGGGCTTTGATGTTTTTGATGGCTTGCTGCCAATTATCGCCCATGCCGGCACGCCATAATTGTGAAGCGCGCACCAGATACAATAAATGATTGGCGTCCTGCTGCTCGGCGCGCTGCGTCGCAACGGCAAGTAATTGGTCCAGTGCGCTGAAACTGGCGCGGATATCCTGATGCGCGGCTTTATCCAGGCGTAAATCCGGGTATTTCTGGTTAAAGCCGGCCGGATTTAACGCATCTAAAGTCACCCAGGCCAGCGCCATCGCAAGGCCGGCGGTTGGCTGTTGTGGTTTGTCGTAATAATCGCCTTGTTGCCAGTGCGGGTCGGTCTTGATCGGATAGGCCCAGCGCTCTAACTTGATGGCGCTGTAAGCATCGATATAAGCAGTGCCAATCACCGGCACCAGCCGCTGCACGCGCGCTGGATAGCGCTGTGCCCATTCAATCGCCTGAAAAGACCCCATCGAAGCGCCGACTACCGCATGCAGCTTGTTGATACCGAGACTGTCCAATAAGGCTTTTTGCACTTCAACAAAATCGGTGATGGTCACGACCGGAAAACTCAGGCCATAGCGTTTACCGGTGGCCGGATTGATACTGGCAGGGCCTGTGGTGATCACATTGGGGTCTTTGACATTGGCATTGGCCAATGTATCAACGCTAATCACATAAAACTGATTGGTATCAATGGCTTTTCCAGGGCCGATAATGGCATCCCAATAACCGGGGGCGGCGTCTGTCGCCTGATAACGGCCGGCGGCATGCGAGGTGCCGGAAAAATAATGGGTAATTAAAATCACATTTGATTTGTCTGCATTGAGCTGGCCATAGGCTTCCCAGCCCACCTGCACCTGCTTTAACACAGTACCGTTTTGCGTGATGAAGCTCGCCAGTTCAAAGCGCTGTTTTTTCACCAGCGGCAGTTCGGCCGCCTGACTGGCGAAAGCGCATAGCAGAACCAATACGAGGCTCGATACTAACCAGGCCGATTTTATTAGATTTCGCATGCGAAACTTTCCTGTTTAAAAGCTTTGTTAAAACCACTGAAACAATAAAATCGCCAGGCCCGTCCCGAGTGCCGGCACCACCACAGTGACAGCTGCGACTGGCCAGTAGGCTTGCTGGTGACTTTCGCCACAAATGGCGCGGATAGTGGTCACGACATAACCGTTATGCGGCAGCGAATCCAAAGCCCCGGAAGAAATCGCCACCACGCGGTGTAATTCGTCAGCCTCGACGCCACGGTCCAGATAGACAGGCGCCAGCTCAGGCAAAGCAATGGCCTGACCGCCTGAAGCCGAGCCGGTAAGACCGGCGATAGCACTGACCGCGACGGCCGCGCCGAGCAGTTCTGGCCCCGGCAGATGGGTCATCGTCTGCACAATTTCGCTAAAAGCTGGCGTTAGTTTGGCGACAGCACCAAAACCCACCACAGCGGCCGTGTTACCAATTGCCAGCAAAGAACCCATTACCCCTTCGTTGATGGCTTTGTCCAGGCTTTGAATAAAACGCCGGTTCAGTAAATACAGCGCCAGCACACCGCCGCTCAGCGCCACAATCAACGCCGCTTGCTGCAGACTATGATGCAGCCAGTTGGATAAACCCAGCACTACCAGCAGCGGGATCAACCCCAGCAGCGGATGCGGTAACGCGCGGTCGGTCAGCTGCGGGTCGCTGTCGCGGCCAACAAAGACTTCGCCTTTGGCCACCGCACTCTTAATCATTTTGTTTAACCAGGCATAACCAAAAGCCGCCATAAAAATTGCCACCACGATACTGACTTCCCAGCCGGCATAAGGCGAGGTGTGCAGGTATTGAATGGGGATCCAGTTCTGAATTTCCGGTGAGCCGGCGGACGTCATGGTAAAGGTGACAGAGCCCAGGCCCAGTGCAGCCGGAATAAACCGGCGCGGTAAGTTGGCGTCTTTAAATAAACTGACCGCCATCGGGTAAGCCGAAAACGCCACGACAAACACGGATACACCGCCATAAGTCAGCACAGCACAAGCCAGCACCACGGCGGCGACGGCATGCGCCCGGCCGAGTTTTTTCACAATCCACAAAGCGACCGCATCAGCTGCACCGCTGTGTTCCATCAGTTTGCCAAACAGCGAACCTAATAAAAACATCAGGAACCAGGCGGCGACAAAACCGGAGAAACCGCTCATATAAGCGTGAATAAAATCAGCAGTGCCGCTTTGTTGCCAGAACGGAATACCGTTGGTGATGGCGACGAACAAGGCACACAGCGGTGCCAGTATAAACAGGTTCAGCCCGCGCATCGTCAGCCAGATCAGCAGGCAGAGCCCGAGCAACAAGCCGGTTAAACTCAGCATAAAAAAGGTCCTTGATTCGGTTTTTTTTGAGTCTGAGCCATCAGGCAGCGTATCTCTATAGTACTAAGGTACAGATTAACATTTCAGCAGTTCAGCCTAAAGTAAGGCTATCAGTCTGAGCGTTTCGTTACTGATTTACCCGTGCCCCGATTTTTATGACAGCGGCGACCAGGCGGGTTAGTATCAAAGCGAAATGCCCGGAGCACCTATAACAAGTAACTGAAATAATTCAGAAAGATAAGTGATAGCCGAGATCAGCAGGAGATGCCCGATGGCCCAGAATAACTATAAATTGAACCGTACCAATGATAATTCGTTTAAACCGGCGCTGTTGGCGCTGACTATCAGCGCTGTGCTGGCAGGCCCTGTCTGTGCCCAGGAACAAGCCACAGACAGCACTGCAAAAAAAGAAGAAGCGGCACTGGAAGTGATCCAGGTCACGGCGCGGCGTACTGCTGAAAACCTGCAATCAGTGCCGGTGGCGGTGACCTCGATTGGCGCTGAAGATTTAAAACAAAAAGGCATCGAAAACCTGACAGCTATTCAGCAGCAATCGCCGAACACCACGTTGCAGGTGTCGCGTGGCACCAACAGCACTTTAACGGCGTATATCCGCGGTATTGGTCAGCAAGACCCGCTGTGGGGCTTTGAGCCTGGTGTCGGGATTTATATCGACGACGTCTACATGGCGCGGCCACAAGGCGCGGCGCTGGACATTTATGATGTCGAACGCATCGAGGTATTACGCGGCCCGCAAGGCACTTTATACGGCCGCAACACCATCGGTGGTGCAGTGAAATATGTGACCAAGCCACTGAGTGGTGAAGACGAGTTCGCTATTCGCGGCACTGTCGGCAGCTACCATCAGCGCGACTTAAAACTGTCCGGCCAAAAAGCCATCACCGACAAATTCTCCATCGGTGGCGCCGGTGCTTTTTATGACCGGGACGGTTTTGGTAAATACCTCAACACCGGTGAAGAAAACTACAACAAAGACATCATCACCGGCCGTTTCAGTGCGCAGTATCAGGCTACCGACAGCTTGCGCTTTAACTTTGCTTATGACAAAACCAAAGATGATTCCAATGCCAAAGGCGGCCACCGCTTAACGCCGAGTTTGCTGACCAAAGAAACGCCGCCGTCCAATGTTTTTGACTCGAACACCAGTATGCCGGTCACCAACTCAGTTCGTACCGAGGGCCACTCGCTGACGATGGCCTGGGATATCAATGCTGACTGGACGATGAAAGCCATCACCGCCAAACGTGAGGGTGTGACTGATACCAATATCGACTTTGATTCGACCAAATTACCGTCGCTGGACGTGCCGGCCTTTTATGAGGATGAACAAACCTCTAACGAGCTGCAGTTCCTGTATAACAGCGGCCCGCTGAAGTTTGCTTCTGGTTTGTACTCCTTTGAAGGCGACGCTTGTGGTGCCTTTGGTACTGTGCTGGTGTCTGGCCTTGGCGTGACCATCGAAAACGGCGGTTGTGTGCAAACCGATTCCTTTGCCGCTTATGCGCAGGGCACTTATCAGGTCAATGATCAGTGGTCGTTCACGCTGGGCGGTCGCTACACTGAAGATGATAAAGACGCCAACGTCTACCGTTACGTTTATCTTGGCTACAAACTGCCACGCAATGCCGCGACCAAAATCGGCACTCAGTCTGATTTTAAAGGCAGCGAAAGCTTCAGCCACTTCTCGCCACGGGTTGGTTTTGAATATCAGGCCAACGACAGCATGATGGTGTACGGCTCTTATACCGACGGCTTTAAATCCGGCGGTTTTGATATGCGCGGCAACCAGTCGGTCAACCCGAATGCCGGCGACCCATATCAACCAGAAACGGTTGATACCTATGAATTGGGCCTGAAAAGCGAATGGCTGGACCGTCGCCTGCGTTTAAACGCTGCTGTATTTACCTCGGCTTACGATGATATGCAGGTCACAGTGCAACGTGCTGTCAATAACACTGTGGCATCCCAAGTACTGAACGCCGCCAGCGCCGACATCAACGGCATTGAACTGGAAGCGACAGCAGTGGCGACCGATGCGCTGCAATTTAACCTGATTGTCGGTTACACCGACGCCAAGTTTAACGAAGTGCTGTTTTATGATGCTGTGACTAAAACCACCTCAGACGTGTCTGGTTTATGGTCTTTTGCTAACACACCGGAACTGACGGCGACTTTAGGCGGCAAATACACAGTAGCGATGTACGGCGGCGAACTGGTGCTGAATGCAAACCTGTCACACCGCAGCGAAACGCAGATTTTTGAGCTGCCATCGATGTTGGACTACGGCGGCTACACGCTGTTTAACGCCGGCGCCACCTGGTATTCCGCCGACGGTCACTGGGATGTGTCGCTGCAGGGTCGTAATTTAGGCGATAAGATCACCCGCATCGCCGGTTACAACTTCCCGCTGCTGGCGGCTGAGCAAACCATCACCGCCTACTATGGTGACCCAAGAACAGTGAGTTTGTCGCTGGGCTACCGGTTCTGATGTGTTGCTGAAAACCCGGGCCGGTGCACTAGCACCGGCCTGCTGCTTGCACCGGCCTGTAGCATGCCGCATCATGGTCGTTCTGCTGTCTGGACCTGTGATTTATGATTGCCATTATTGCTGATGACCACCCGCTGTTTCGTGTTGCCTTATCGCAGGCGCTGCAGACCATTCTGGGCCTAGAAGCCAGCCTGTATCAGGCGCATAGCATGGCGCAGCTGTGGCCACTGCTGCGGGAACACCCCGATACCCAATTAATTCTGCTTGATTTAAAACTGCCGGATGCTGAGGGCTTTGCTGGCCTGACTGCGCTTCGCACTGAATATCCGGATATTTCCATTTTAATGGTGTCAGCCATTGAAGACCCTGCCGTGATTAAACAAGCGCTGCAATTAGGTGCTGCGGCTTATTTACCCAAATCTGCGCCGCTTGAAGTGTTAACTGAAGCGGTGGATGCAGTGCTGGCAGGAGACACCTGGCTGCCGGCCGATTTACAGCAAAGTGTGGCGCAGGCGCAGGATTTAATTGATGCCGAATTTGCTGGCCGGCTCGAGCAGCTGACGCCGCAGCAATTCCGAGTGCTGAAAATGATTGCCGACGGTTTACTGAATAAACAAATCGCCTATGAAATGAATGTACAGGAAACCACTGTTAAGCAGCATGTGTCAGCTATTTTGCGCAAACTCAATGTTAATAACCGCACCCTGGCCGGGATCTTATTTGAAAAACTGAAACTTCCGGATACCCTGTAGCCTCTAACTGCCAGTCTTGAGTCTTTCGGGAGAGCGCCAGATGCGCCGTATTGTTTTGTTAGTCCTGTCTTGTTCCACTATTTTCAGTAGTTTCCACAGTCGCGCCACGCAGTTGCAGCCGCAAACCGGGCTCTGGCGTAGTCAGCATCAGGTATTGGTCAATGGCCAGGACATTCTGCAGCAGATGAAAGCGCTGCAACAACAAATGCTGGCAGCCGTGCCAGCCGAACAACGGGCTTTAGTCGCCGGTATGCTGCCGAAAAAAGATTTAAGCACAGCGCAGGAATGTTTAACTGCAGCCGAAGTTGCGTTGTTAAAAACGCCGGAACAATGGCTGAGTAGAGCAAAAAAAGACTTACCCCGTTGCCAGCTGCAGCTGACCGGCAGCACGACTAATTCAGTTTCTGTTAAAGGCCAGTGTCAGGACCAGGGCGGCTACACCGGCTCGTTGCAAGGCACGGTCACGTTAAAAACGCCGCAGTGGATGCAGATGAATATGCAGGGTACCGGTCAGTATAAAATGCCGCTGCCAGGTCAGGCGCAAAATGGTGATGTACAGTTCACTTTGAGCAGTGACTCGCGTTGGCAAAGCGCCAGCTGTGCGGCCGCAGCACGCTAATTTTATTTGTTCGGCGTTGCAACTGTGGCAATATGGCAGCAAACTTACCATCAGGCTTGCTGCACGCTCCGGAACATCTGCCGGATGACTTATTCAGCAGGCAGGCCACAGTAATTATCGGAAGTTGCAGTCAGTGAAATCCGAAGGTCTGGCCAATGCGCCGCTGTTTGACCGCCAACGTTGGCAAGACTGGTTGCAGCAATCCTGGTTGCTGCGCAACCTGATGTTATTGCTGCTGTGGCTGCTGGTGTTTGAGATCGGCTGGCTGGTGGAATATACCCACCACGCCAGTGTCTGGTTTCCGGTGGCGGGGCTGACCTTCGCTTCGTTGTTATTACTCGGTTTTTCTGTGCTGCCGGCCTTGTTGGCCGGCTGCGTGCTCATCACTTTTTATACCGCCCGTCACTACAATATTCAGTTACCCCCCTGGCAAATCCTTGAAGCCGGTTTGTTATTTGGTCTGGCGCATATTCTGCCTTATGCCGTTGGCGCCATTGCCTTGCGCACGCTGGCCAGGCGCGGTGCCCGCGATATCAGCCGGATCATCGTGTTGTTCCTGGTGATTGCGGCGGCCAGTTCGTTTTGTGCCACCTGGTTAGTGCTGCCGACTTTGGTGATCACCGACATGATGACGGAAGCGGAAATCGCCTCGACCTGGCTGCCATTCTGGATTGGTGATATGGCCGGTGTCATGGTACTGGCGCCGTTCTTTGTCGGCCTTTTGAGCCGGGTGCTGCCGGGAACGCTGTTTCGTCTGACCGATATGGCAGGCCTGCAACAACAAGGCTTCAGCTCACGTTATTTGCTGAAACTATTGCTAAACGGCCTGTTGCTGAGCGCTTGTATGCTGCTGGCGAAAGTGACAGATTCGCCGAACAGTGCCTTTGCGATCTTTTTCCTGGTGATCCCGCATATGTGGATCGCCTGTTCTGAATCGCCACTGCTGAATGTCAGCAGCGTGGCGCTGTCGAGTTTCCTGATTGCATTTTGGGTGCATTTATTTGATTTGATGGACTACGTAATGGTCTATCAATTTGCCATCAACGTCATTGCCGCCAACACTTTATTTGGGCTTGCTATACCGACTTTATTGGCTGATAACCTGCAACTGCGCAAAGTGGCTTTCACTGACAGCCTGACGCAGGTAGCGTCCCGCGATCGCTTGGAGCAGCGGGCTGCACTGGAGATCAGCCGGAGCCGGCAAGAACAGCGGCCTTTGTCCCTGCTGGTATTTGATATCGATTATTTCAAAAAAATTAATGATGAGTTTGGCCATCATGTCGGCGATCAGGCACTGCAGCAACTGGCGCGTTTAGCGCAGTTATCACTGCGGCCAACAGATTTACTCGGCCGCTTTGGCGGCGATGAATTTGTCGTGTTGTTGCCACAAACCGCACTGCCGGCGGCGTTATTGATTGCCGAGCGTATTATCAGCGAATTATGTCAGGTCTATATCTGTGATGTGCACCCGCTGACCGCCAGTTTTGGTGTCGCTGAACTGCATAGCGATGAAGATTACGAACAGCTGTTCCGTCGCGCCGACCGCGCTTTGTATCAGGCCAAGCAGGCCGGGCGTAATCAGGCTTGTGTCGCCGCGGATTAACCGGGCAGAACAAATGGGGTCAGGTCTTGCGCCGTGCATAAAAGACGCACGGCGCAAGACCTGACCCCAATTTTAGAGCTGGTTCAGCGCAGCAGGCGTTGCAGCAACCGCTTCAGATTGGCCGGTTTTAATGGCTTCAGCATAAAGTGAAAGCCTGCGTTCAGTGCATGGTCGCGGGTTTGTTGTTGCTGATCAGCGGAATGGATCAACACTGGCACCTGCAACGCATAATGCTGCTGTAGGTGCATTGCCACTTCCACACCGGTCGCGCCCTGATCCAGATGATAGTCAAACAGTAACAAATCAACGGGATGACCTTCACTGAGCCAATGCAGCGCCTGCGCCGGTTGCTGCGCCACCAGCACCTGACAATCCCAGCTTCTGAGTAATGCCGCCACGGCGCCGGATAATTGCGGGTCGTTATCCAGCAGCAATATCGTTTTACCGCGGAAGCTGACCGATTGCTCACGCGGCTGCAGCGCAGGTGCTGCGGTTGTGCCCGCGGCGCAGACCGGCACCGTCACGGCAAAACAGCTGCCTTTGCCAGGCTCGGAGTGCAATGTCAGCGGGTGCTGCAGCAAATCGCTGATGCGCTGGCTGATTGCCAAGCCAATGCCAAGCCCCTGATTATTCGCTTCTTTACCTTGCTGGAATTCCTGAAAAATGCGCTGTTTTTCATCCGGGCTGATGCCAATGCCGGTATCCCAGACTGCAATCCGCAACGCCGGCTGACCTTGCCAGTGGCAGCGCCGGCAACCGAGCAGAATTTTGCCCTCCGGGGTATAGCGTAATGCATTGGCGACCAGATTCTGTATCACGCGGCGCAGTAACCGGCTGTCGGTATCCACCCAAAGCCGGCTGGGCCGGTAACGGAAGCGAATGGGCTTGCCGGTCGATATCAGGCCGGCTTCGCGGGCGATTTGGTCCAGCAGCGTGGTCACTGCTACCGGCGCTTTTTGCGCTTTAATCACGCCGGCGTCGAGTTTGGTCAGCTCCAGGATACCGGCCAGTAATTCTTCGGCGGAATTGAGTGAAGCAGCCAGATCCTTCGCCAGTTGCTGCACCTGGCCATCGCTGCTTTTTTCGCGGATCAAGCCGCAGAATAATGCCGCGGCATTAAAGGGCTGCAGCAAATCATGACTGGCGGCGGCGAAAAAACGGTTTTTGCTGGCGGTTTGTTCTTCCAGTTGTTGTTTGGCGGCGGCCAGTTGCTGATTGAGCTGCTCCAGCTCGGCGGTGCGGCTCATGACGCGTTGTTCCAGTGTGCTGTTGCTGGCTTCGAGCTGTTGTTGCACGTCGATAAAAGAGCTGACATCACTGTAGGTCGTGACAAAACCGCCGCCCGGCAGCGGATGGCCCTGCATCTCAAATACCCGGCTGTCGCGCTGGCGGCGCTGGAAGCGATAACTGCTGCCCTGACGCAGGTAATTCAGCCGTTTTTCTACTTCGGCGCTGATTTGCGCCGCGTCGGGCAGGGCGCTGTTATGAAACCAGCCGCGTTCGGCGTTATAACGAATTAAATCCGCTACCGGCCGGCCTACTTCAATCAGGCCGGGCGGATAAGCAAACATTTGCAGGTAACGCTGGTTCCAGGCGATCAGGCGTAAATCGGCATCTACCACGCTGATGCCCATGCTGATATTGTCGATAGTGGCGCGCAGCAACGCTTGATTAAACAGATAGACCTGACTGGCCTCGTCGACAAAACGCGCGACCGATTCGAGCGGCAGCTGACTGTTTTTGCCGGCGGCATTGAGTAACAACCGCATCGAAGCGCCGCCCACTACGGCAGCCAGCGTGCGTTCTGTGCTTTGCTGCAGTGCCTGTGGCGCGCGCGCGTCCAGCTGTGGTGATGCCGATTTATATTGGCGTTGCAGCAATAACCGCGCTTCGCGCTCGCCGGCAAAACGCCGCACCAGCAGATAACAGTCCTGCACTGTCAGTTGTGGCTGCACTTGTTGCGGTTTGGTTTTGCTCTGACGGAAAAACCGTGCACTCTCCAGATATTCGGTCAACCGGGTCTGGCTGAGCTGACTGACCAGCAACAGCAGCAGGGTGTTGATCGTCAAACTGACCACGACACCCAGACTAATCAGATCAAACTGGCCGCCAAGCAATGCATTGGGCGCTAAGGCCTGCCAGCCAAAAGGCCCCTGACTGAGCCAATCCCAGCGGATTAAACCGGCACGGCTCAGTTCCGGTAATAACAGAATATAAGCCCATAAACTGGCGCCGCAGAGCAACCCGGCCAGCGCACCCTGCCGGTTGACGCGGCGGTTAAGCAGACCAAAAATCAGTGCCGGTGCCAGCTGTGCAATTAGCGCAAAGGCCATCAGTCCAAGCTGCGCCAGGCCGGTTTCAGTGCCAATCAACAAGTAATACAGATAACCCAGCGCCAGCACGCTCAACATCGATAAACGGCGCAGCGTCACCATGCGGATCCAGGGTTTGCCATCGGCCGGTTTCTGCTGCTGGCGGTATATCAGCGGCGTTAATAAGTCGTTGGTGATCATAATGCCAAGCACCACAGTCGCGACTATCACCATACTGGTGGCGGCGGAAAAACCACCCAGGTAAGCCAGCAGCGCCATATCGGTGCGGTTGGCCGACAGCGGCAGCTGCAACACCACTAAATCGATACTGACGCTGTCGCCCAATAACAAAGTGCCGGCCAGCGCTACCGGCAGCGTAAACAGGCTCATCAGCAGCAAATAACCGGGGAAGATCCAACGCGCGTAGCGCAGATGCCCCAAATGCTGGATCTCAACAAAACTGACGTGAAACTGGCGAGGCAGGCATAAAGTGGCGACAAAACCGAGTAAAACGTGGATCCAATACACCGACCATGGCGCACCCTGGCCTTGCAACTGTTTAACGTCGGCCGAGTCGGCGGCCTTGGCGAAAATATCGCTAAAACCATCAAACAAACCAAACACGACAAAACAGCCCACAGCCAGCAGTGCCAGTAATTTCACCAGCGATTCAAAAGCAATAGCGGTCATCAGGCCAGGATTTGGCTGATGCGCTTTGGCACTGCGGCCGACAAATAACATGGCAAAAATCGCCAGCCACAAGCTGACATAAAGCCCGGTATCCTGATACCAGGCCCCGCCGGCACTGCTGCCGACCAGTGCGTTAATGCTGGTCGATACGGCCTGCAACTGCAAGGCGATATAAGGGATCACCGCCATCAGCACAATTAGCGTGGTGATCACGGCCAATAAGCGGGAATGGCCGTAGCGGGTGGCGATAAAGTCAGCGACTGAAGTGATGCGCAAACGCCGGCAGACAATGGCGATACGGCTGATCAGGCCAAAAGCGAACCAGAACAACAACAAAGAACCGATATAAGTCGGCGGGATCCACCAGCCATTCACTGCTGCTTGCGCGGTGACGCCATAAAAGGCCCAGCTGGTGCAGTAGATGGCCAGGGCAAAGCTAAATACCCAGGGCGCGAGCGGATGGCGGCCGGTCAAACGCCGGCCCAACACGCCCACGCTGTACAGCACCGCCAGATAGAGCAGCGACAGCACCGCGATGCTGCCGATGCCAATGCTGCCCTGACTCAGAATCATTTCAGAATTTACCGCATTCACCGCGAAGCCTTTGATTGTGCCTCAGTTTCTGAGTGCTGGAAAGCAGTTAACGCGCTGTCCAGCCACCGTCGAGCACCAGCGTTTGCGCCGTGATATGGCGGGCAGCAGCTGTGGTCAAAAATACTGCGGTTGCGGCAATTTCATCGACGCCGATAAAGGCTTTTTGCGGCATCGGTGCCAGCATGATTTTCTCGATGACTTCAGTCTCGCTGAGCTGATGTTCTTTGCACTGCGCGGCGATTTGCGCGTCGACCAGCGGCGTGCGGACATAAGCCGGGCAAATGGTGTTGATAGTAAAATCGATGTCGGCGTTTTCCAGCGCCACTACTTTGCTAAAGCCAAGCAAACCGTGTTTGGCCGCGACATAAGCCGATTTAAACGGTGAGGCAACTAAGGCATGAATAGAGCCGATATTCACAATGCGGCCAAAACCGCGGCTGCGCATACCGGGCAATAAGGCTTTACTCAGCATGGCCGGTCCGGTCAGCATCACCTGCAACAGCTGTTGCCATTTGTGTTCCGGAAACTCTTCCAGACGCGCAACATGCTGAATACCAGCGTTATTGACCAACACGTCCACCTGGCCTGCGGCTTTGGCGGCCTGCTCAATACTGTCCAGACAAGTCAAATCCAGCAGCAAAGCGCTGGCTTTGGCCCCTGTGGCGACCAGCTCCGCTGCTTTTTGTTCGGCGACTGTCAGATTGATATCCGCCAGAATCACTTCGTCGCCCTGTGCGGCATAGGCCTGTGCCACCGCAAAACCAATACCACCGCTGCCGCCTGTGATCAGTACCCGCATAACACCCTCTGCTGTTGTTGTGTGCTTTGTTGCAGGGTAGGAGTTTGCGGTCAGGTGGTAAACGGTACTTTAGTGCTATAGCAAAAGCGACTGGACAGCGTTGTTGAAAATAACAACAGCGATGCAATTAACTGCGGCCCGACAGCAGGTGAAATCATAGTTAGATAGCAGAGAATTTCAGACACAGGCGTTCATAGCCCTGAGCCCTCAGAAAACCGCACAAGACTTTGCCAGAACCCATATCTATGCTATGTTTCGGCACATAACAAAAAAATTATCTTGTGCTTCCCACGCAGTTTAGACCGTAAAAAACTCTTGATAACAATGTGTTGTGCCGTTGTTTTGCGTTAAATCGGAAAAAGTCCTGCTCAGTTGCACTTCATTCTGTAGACCTGTCACGTAAGGAATTCTGCATGCAGACTTCAACCGCATTGATCACCAACGACGCCGTCGTACTAGGCCTGTTGGCACTTATTCTGGGCTTTGTGTTTCACACCAGTCACAGCGCCAATCCGTTCTGGCAAAAATTCTATCGTTATGTCCCATCAGTGTTGCTGTGTTATTTCATCCCGTCGTTGTTTAACAGCTTTGGCATTATTGATGGCGAACACTCGCAGTTGTATCAGATGGCATCGCGTTATCTGTTGCCGGTCTGTCTGGTGTTGCTGACATTGAGCGTGGATTTTCGCGCCATCCTGGGTTTAGGCCCTAAAGCGTTGATTTTGTTTTTAACTGGTACTGTCGGTGTGGTAATGGGCGGTCCAATAGCACTGGCCAGTGTCGGTCATTTCTTCCCGGAACAGCTTGGCGGTGAGGGTGCTGATGCTGCCTGGCGGGGCATGTCGACTATTGCCGGCAGCTGGATCGGTGGCAGTGCGAATCAGGCCGCTATGAAAGAAGTATTTCAACCAAGTGGTGAGATCTTCTCGGTGATGATCACGGTTGACGTTTTGGTCGCCAATATCTGGACTGCCGTGTTGCTGTGGATGGCAGCCAATGCCGCGCGCCTGGATAAAGCCAATGGCGCGGATACCCGGGCGCTGGAGCATTTAAAAGGCAAAATCGAGCAATATCAGGCAGAAAATTCGCGTAATCCATCGACTAACGATCTGATGATGATTATTGCTGTTGGCTTTGGTGTGGCAGGCCTGTCGCATTGGTTGGCCAATATTATTGCGCCCTGGATTGAACAACATGCGCCAGAGCTGGCGATGTACAGCCTGACCAGTACTTTCTTCTGGATTGTGGTGCTGGCGACCACTTTTGGTCTGTTATTGTCCGGCACTAAGCTGCGTCACCTGGAAGCGACCGGTGCTTCTAAAGTGGGTTCAGTGATGGTGTATATCCTGGTCGCGACTATCGGTATGCATATGGACGTCACTGCAATTGTCGATTACCCGGTGATGTTCCTGGTTGGCCTGGTATGGATCTCTATCCATGCTGCGTTATTACTTAGCATGATGAAGTTATTAAAAGCGCCGGTATTTTATATGGCCGTGGGCAGTCAGGCTAACATTGGCGGTGCAGCTTCCGCACCTGTTGTTGCTGCGGCATTCCACCCGGCATTAGCCCCTGTTGGTGTTTTACTAGCGGTATTAGGTTATGCGCTGGGCACTTACGGCGGTTATTTATCTGCGCTGATGATGCAGGCGGTCGCGCCGTAATTCAGCATTCCTGAACTGAAAAAGGAGCCAATTGGCTCCTTTTTTACTGGGTGGATTCAGCGCGCACAGGGCGCCGTCGATTCGCGTACCAGCAATTCCGGGATAAATACCGGCTGCTGTTCGACGGCGCTGCGGGCATTGCCGGGTCTGGTGTGGCGGAACAACAGCTCAGCGGCCTGTGCGGCGATAGTGCTGTTGGGCTGGTTGGCGGTGGTCAGTGGTGGCCAGGTTTGCCGCGAGAACGGGCTGTTTTCAAAGCCAACAATCGACAGCTGCTCAGGGATCTCGACATGACTGAGCCTGGCGCTGAACAAAGCACCTGCGGCAATTTCGTCGTTACAGGCGAAGATGGCGGTAGGTTTATGTGGCATTGCCAGCAGATGTTTGGCGCCTTTGACACCGGATTCAAACGAATAACTGCCCGGCACCACAAATTTCGGATTGGCCTGAATGCCGCGTTTGGTCAGCGCGGCCTGAAAACCGGCCAGCCGTTCACCGCTGGAGCTGTGTTCTTCGTCACCGCATAAAAACGCAATGTCGGTATGACCCAGTTCCAGCAAATGATTGGTTATTTTAAAAGCGGCGGTAAAGTCATCAATTAACACGCAGTTGGTCAGTTTCGGCGACGGCGTTGAACCCGAAATGATCCGGACGAAGTCGACTTCAATCCGTTCCAGTGCTTCTGCTATCTCCGGCATTTCAGAAAACGGCGGAGTCAGCACCAAACCGGCAAGGCGCGAATGCTGCACCACATCTATCACTTCCTGCACTATGTTGGCGGATTTGGCGTTGGTCGGGTGGATCAGCAGTTCATAACCGTGCTTGCGGCAGGTGTCCAATAAACCCTTTTGCATATCAATCACATAATAGGCGTTGGGGTTATCGTAAATATAACCGATGGTGTAAGACCTGGTACTGGCCAGGTTTCGGGCGGCAGCATTAGGCTGATAATTCAGCTGGGCGATGGCCGCTGTCACTTTATCCAGTGTGGCCTTTTTCACCGACGGTTCGTTATTCATCACCCGCGACACCGTCTTGATCGACACTCCGGCCAGCTCAGCGACGTCATTAATGGTTACTTTCATAGCGCTTCCAGGCAAATAAGCCGCTGCCAGCTGGCCTGTCCGGTATTCGGGGAACAGGCCGGAAATCCTCCCTGTAAAGCAGAGAATGACAGCGGTAGTCATTTTGTAAGAATTATTGAACTAAGGGATACAACGTTTTGGCCAAAACAGCAATTGTTTATTTATCAAAAAATGAGCAATGCTGTGGCTGTATTTTTTCTTAATTAAAAAAGATGAATTAATACATGCCGTTATGTGTAGATAAAACTGTGCAAGCTAAAAGTCGTCACTGTTCTGGTCCAAAATGAGTCAGATCTCAGGCATTGTCCTGGACGACAAAATCAGTCTAAAAAATCAGCGGATGGGGTTTGCAAAGTAAAAATAATTTGTGTATGTTGAGATTTAATGACAGCGTTGTCATTGCAGGACAGAAAAAAATTCATCGCACACGAAGAAAAACAGGAATGGGAGAAGCTTATGTCGCACAATAAAATGAATAAATGTGCCGTAGCGGTCAAACTGGGTCTGATGGTTGGTACTGTGGCGTTAACAACGCCGGTATTCGCTCAGCAGGCACAGGCTGATGGCGCGAAGAAAGATCAGCAGGTCGAAGTCATTCAGGTGCGTGGTATCCGTGCATCTCAGGAAGCCAACTTAAACGCCAAACGTTTCAGCGACACTATCGTTGACGTTGTTACCGCCGAAGATATCGGTAAGTTCCCGGATAAGAACGTGGCGGAATCGCTGTCTCGTATCACCGGTGTCGGCGTCAGCCGCGAGTTCGGTGAAGGCGAAAAAATTACTATCCGTGGCGCCAGCTCAGCAACCAACCGGACTTTACTGAACGGTCAGACAGTAGCAACCGCAGACTGGTTTATTCTGGATAACCCGGGCCGCAGCTTCAACTACACCATGTTGCCATCGGCACTGGTGCGTGACCTCGAAGTCTACAAATCTCCTGAAGCCCGCATTGACGAAGGTTCTATCGGTGGTACCGTTATTCTGAAAACGCGCCGCCCGCTGGATATGGATGCTAATTCGCTGACGCTGTCGCTGGAAGGTCAATATTCTGATATGTCAGAAAAAACCGACCCGCAACTTGGCGCCATGTATTCATGGAAAACGGATGATGAACGTTTTGGCGTGTTAGTTTCTGCGATGAAACAAGACCGTAACCTGGTGCGTGAAGGCTTTGAAGTGCTGTCATGGCCGGTTGATGCCAATGGCATGTCTTATCCGGGCGTGATGGGTGTGCCACGTTTTGTGCAAAAACGTGAGCGTGAAACTGCTTTTGTTGCTTTCCAGGCGCGTCCGACTGAAGCGCTGGAAATGACGTTAAATGTATTAAAATCAAAAGTTGATGCTGACAACCACAACGCCAACTATCTGGTGTGGACTGGTAACGACGTGGTGGCAAATAAAGTCACTGACAAAGCTGTGGTCGACAACGCGCTGGTGGGCGGTAAAGTGGCCGCCGGTCAAATCGGTTACAACTTTATCAACCGGGTTGCTTCGACTGAAACGCAATCTGTTGATCTTGATGTGAACTACGACGCCGGCAATTTCAAAGTCCATGGCCAGGTCGGCCGGACTGACGCTGAAGGCGGTACCTTACGCGAAACGTCATGGGAATATATCAACACTGCTTCTGGTTACAGCTTTGATTTAAGAGGCGATAAACCAACAGTAAATACTGCGGTAAATGGTTCTGACGGCAGCAAATTCACACCAGGCTGGATTTGGGGTGGTGAAAAACCAACGACTGACGAAGAAACTTATGGTCAGCTGGATTTTGATATTCCAGTCAATGCCGGTGTATTTAATGCCGTAAAAACCGGTGTGAAAATCCGTCAGGCAGAACGGACTCAAGACCGTATCGCCTACAGCTGGCATGGTCCAAATACGCTGAAAGATGCGTCAAAAGCGCCATCCTGGCCGGTATATCTGCAATACATTTTTGACCAGTGTTCTGATCTGACCAAATGTGGTCTGACAAATGGCCCGGTTACTGTAGACGGCCTGGTCAATGGCACTTTGGCCAATCAGGTACTGCATGACCGCTACAAAATGGAAGAGATTGCCTTTGTTGGTCTGAATGGCGTGCCGGCTGATTACGCCCGTTCACGTATATTGGACGAAAACTGGGGTGTTACTGAAGACATCACAGCCCTGTATGTCCAGGGTGATTTCTCTGGTGAAGGTTTCCGCGGCAATATCGGCGTACGTTATGTGGATACTGCCCAGACTTCAGGTGGCTGGGAACATACCGGTACTGACTACTGGGGCCTGCATACTATTGACCGCGTCTGGCTGAAACCAGCCATAATGAACTGGAAAGAAATCGACAACGACTACAGCGAAATGCTGCCGAGTATCAACGTCGCTTTTGATCTGGCGGAAGATAAGATCCTGCGTGTTGGCGCTGCCCGCGTCATGGCACGTCAGAACTGGAATGATATTTCTTCTTCATCCAGCTTTGGTTCGCTGAATGTGTCTAACCCGACTGGTGTGGCTAACAACCCGATGCTGAAACCACAATTAGTTGATCAGTTTGACCTGAGCTACGAGTGGTATTTCAATCCGTCATCGGTGTTTGCAGCGACTTATTTCTTCAAAGACGTGAAGAGCTATCGCGGCTTCAGCACCTTTGTGGATGAGCGTTACTGGGAACAAGGCAATACCAATGTTGATGTGACCTTCACCAAGCCTGATAACGGTCCTGGCGGCACCACCAGCGGTATGGAACTGAGCTATCAGCAAACATTTGGTCAGTTCGGTTTGATGGCTAACTATACCTATACCGACGCAGAACGTGATGAAACCCGTGATATCCGTAAACCAGGTTCAGGTCTGGTTGAAGGGACGTCAAAACACATGTACAACGTCAGTGGTTACTATGAAGACGACACTTACAGCGCTCGTCTGATGTATAACTTCCGCACCGACTGGTACAAAGGCCTGCACTGGAGTGGTTCTGAGATTTGGAACGATGACTATGGTCAGTTAGATGCCAGCTTTGGTTATAACCTAAGTGACACCATCACACTGACGGCTGAAGCAGTCAACCTGACGGACGAAGAAGTGGTTGAGTTCAATACTGACAAAAACCGTCTGTTCTCGCTGTATCAGAACGGCCGCCGTTATGTGTTAGGCGTACGGATGTCATTCTGAGTCGATTGACTTCGTGATATCTGATAAAAGAGCTTATGCTGCGGCATAGGCTCTTTTTTTATATGTCGCGCCACTGACGGCGCGTTGTGCAGTTCCCGATGCCGGTTGTCTTACATCCGATAGCCTGGTCATCACTGCTTTTCTATCGATGAGGCAAGGTTGCAGAATGCGGGAAATTCAGCGCATAAATACCAAAGCTGCTGGTTTTGATTTTGATCAGATAGTGGCAGCAGCAACTCCTGTGGTGTTGTCCGGTTGGGTCGAACATTGGCCGGCATTGCAGGCCGCCCGCCGCGGCCCTGTTGCTTTGGCGCAGTATTTGCGACCGCTGGATAACAACAAAGAAATGGATACTTTGCTGTTAGCTGCTGATACCGCCGGCAAGGTTGGCTACGCCGGCGACGATCTGCAGCATTATAATTTTGAACGGCGGAAGTATCCGGTGTGGGCGGTGATGCAACAGCTTATCCAGCAGATCCAAACACCAAAACCGCTGCATATTGCGTTGCAAAGCGCCAGACTGGACAGCTGTTTACCTGCCTTCAGCCGGCATAATCCGATGCCAGGCCTGGACCCTGCCATCGCTGGCCGGATTTGGATCGGCAATCAAACCGTTGTGCCCGCGCATCTTGATCACAGTGACAATCTGGCCTGCGTATTAATAGGTCGCCGCACTTTCACACTGTTTCCGCCGGAGCAGGCGGCAAATTTATATATAGGTCCATTACAAAGCGCACCAACAGGTGCGCCGCTCAGTCTGGTGGACATCCTGCAGCCGGATTTTGATCGGTTTCCACGTTATCGTGAGGCGCTCAAACACGCGCAACAGGCGACGCTGGAAGCCGGCGATGTGCTGTTTTTGCCAGCCATGTGGTGGCATCATGTGCAGGCAACCACACCAATGAATATCTTAGTGAATTACTGGTGGGGCGGCTCTGTTGCCTCCGACGCGACAGGCCCGTCGCCGTATCAGGCCATGTTGCATGCGCTGGTGGCACTGAACAACGCTCCTGGGCATGAACGCCGGCACTGGCAGGCCTTATTTGATTATTTTGTATTTCGCCAGGATGCCGCTGATTTCAGTCATATCCCAGCTGAGACCGCAGCTATCCAACGTCATGTTAATGAACAGGACCGGCGCGAAATTTTGCGTTGGCTGAGTGCAGAGCTGCAAAAACATACCGCAACAAGCTGAATGTGCTGCTGATCACGCAAAGTTGCGCGATGTCGTTTGGCACTGCGCTGCGCGTGGAAGCTGTGCCGGCAGATCTCTGGCGCGGCTGTTATAAAAATGTCTGAAAATTCGGCAAATAGCTAATGACAGCGTTGTCATTAGTTGGTAGGATGTTTTTAAGCTGAACACAAAGTCAGTGGTACTTGTGTTCAGATCAGCCGGCATAAGCGGACGCTTTGCGACCTTATTCCGGTGCACGATAGTGGCGCGACTGGTGGCCGCTGTTGTCTCCCTTGTCGCAGTCTGCAGCACTGGTAGTTGGTGCTAAAGACTGACCAGTCACACGGATGTTGTGTTTTATTTGCCAATCCTTATCCAAGGGTATTTGCAGGATACTGAGTTCAGTGTCCTGCTTTTTTATTGCCGCAAGATGTTTTAGCCTGTTTTTTCCGTACTCAATCAACAAGAGTTGTCTGATGAACAACAGGATTCGCTGGGGTATTTTAGGTTGTGGCAACGTCACTGAAGTAAAAAGTGGTCCTGCCTATCAGCAAACGCCGGGTTTTACTGTGCAGGCCGTGATGCGGCGCGATGCCGCTAAAGCCGCTGATTATGCCAGCCGTCATCAGGTACCGGTCTGGTACAGCGACGCTGATGCGCTGATTAACGACCCGGATATCGACGCGGTTTATATCGCGACGCCACCAGACAGCCATTTGTTTTACGCGCTGAAAGTCGCTGCGGCCGGCAAAATTTGCTGTGTCGAAAAACCGATGGCGCTGAATGCCGATGAGTGCGCACAAATGAATGCGGCTTTGGCTGCAGCGGGTGTGCCACTGTTTGTCGCCTATTACCGGCGCAGCCTGCCGCGTTTTTTACAGGTCAAACAATGGCTCGATGCAGGCCTGATTGGTGCAGTGCGTCATGTGCAGTGGAATTTCAGCCGCAGTCCGAACCCAGTGGATATATCTGGCGCTGCCAACTGGCGTACAGATCCGGCCCAGGCCGGTGGTGGATATTTTGTCGATTTGGCCAGCCACGGCCTGGATTTATTGATGTATTTACTCGGGGATATTGAACAGGTGCAGGGGCAGGCGCTGAATCAGCAGGGCTTGTATGCAGCCGAAGATGCGGTCACAGCCCAATGGTTGTTTGCGCCGGACGCCAAAGGCCAGGTCGCGACCGGCAGCGGTTTCTGGCATTTTGGTACGGATGGCCGGCGTGATGCGGTGGAAATTATCGGCAGTGCAGGCCACATCCGTTTTTCGGTGTTTCAGGAAGAACCCCTGCAGCTGAGCGTCAATGGTGTGACCGAAGAGGTGATTATCGCGCACCCGGCGCATATCCAGCATTATCATGTCGCCAATATCGCCGCGCATTTACGCGGTGAACAACAACATCCTTCGACCGGTAACAGCGCCATTCGTGCCACTGCGGTGATGCAGCAAATTCTCTGTGGTGGCAGTTAAATAGCTGCAGGCCGGTTTGATGCCGGCCTGCTGTCTTGCGCCTTAAGGCAGAACTTCCGGCAGTTGCGTCTCACGGCTGCTGCGGCCATCAGCGGCCCGGCTGCGCAGTCTCACTTCAGTACCAGCAGCGACCGGAATCGCTTCCTGATAGCGTTGCCAGGTTTTACCACCATCCAGACTCAGCTCAATCGTTAGCCCCGGATAGGCGACATTGGCATATAACGAGCCGTTTTTGATTTCCGCGCCGACTGGTGGCAGATAATATTGCACCCCGGCCTGACCCAGTTTCGGCAGCTCCTTTTGCGTCATGGCACGGGCGAACAGCTGCCAGGCCTGGTCGCGGGCCTGTGGATTCACCGCGTTGCCATTCGCATCAGCTTCCCAGCTGGCTTTATGCCAGGCGCGTTCGGCGATAGGGAGTAAGCGCGGATAGACCATTTCTTCCAGTTGCGCCGCAGTGCGGATGGTTTCGGACCAGACCTGGCCCTGCACGCCGAGGATATTTTCCGGTTTTTCCAGTTTCGGCAAGGCGCGGCCTACCAGCTGTTCCAAATCGTTGATCACGGCTCCGCTGCGGGTTTTATCGGCGTTGGCGTAGACGTCGTCCGGCATATAACCAAAAACTTTTTTCGCATCAGTGAAACGAGCCGCCCAATAATAACCACGCTCGTCCGGATGGGTTTCATTCGGATGGTCCAGATACAAATGCGTGCCGTGTGACATCACCACCTGGTAACCGGCATTGGCCAGTCGGTAAGCGCGGTCTGAATAACCCCATTCCCAGATGTTGTCCCAGACGTTGGCGTAAACATTTTTATTAGCAAATTGTTCTCGGTTAAACGGATTGATCGGGTCGTACATCAGGCCATCTTCCCAGCCACCCAATGCCAGCTGACGACTGTGCAGGAGCGCGGCGACTTTACTGACAAAATAGGGTTTGAGGTCGGCGACGCCGGCAACACCAGGGACGCCTTTGGCAAACAGTGCCTGACATTGCGGTGAAGCCGTCCAGCTGCCGGCACCCACTTCATCGCCACCCATATGATAAGTCGACAGTTTTAAGCCGGCAGCGCGGTACATTTGCTGCAGCTCGTACACCACTTTATCAATAAAGGCATAACTGGAATCCATACAGACATTGACCGAGTTATCGGTATAGTTTTGTACGGTCAGGTATTTAGACTGATCTGTCGGATCGCTCAGCAAATATTGTTCTGCTTCAGCTTTTTTGCCCTGTTTCAGCAAACGCTGATACCGCGCTTGCATCGACACAACCGCTGCGCGGGCGTGGCCCGGCATATCAATTTCCGGGATCACTTCGATATGGCGGGCATTGGCGTATTTCAGAATTTCAATAAAATCGTCGCGCGTATAAAAGCCATTGCCGGAGCCGGATTTATGCGGCCCTGTGCCGAGCTGAGTGAGTAAACACTGTTGTTCAGTTAAGTCAAAACAACGGTTTGCACCAATGTCAGTCAGTTCTGGTAGCCCAGGGATCTCCAGTCGCCAGCCTTCATCTTCGCTCAGATGCAGATGCAGCTTGTTCATTTTGTAACGCGCCATCTGTTCAATCAGCCGCAGGGTGACGGCTTTGCCATGGAAATTACGCGCCATGTCGTAATGCATGCCGCGCCAACGATAACGCGGGCTGTCTTGGATCACCTGCTGCGCCAGACTGATGCTGCTGAATTGGGCCGGCGTCAGCGCTAATAAAGATTGCAGGCCATAAAACACACCGGCGTTGTCGGCCGCGCTAATTTCAATCTGGTTGTCTGCAATGCGCAGCCGGTAACTTTCCGGCGTGGTCAACTCTGGGTCAACCCGTAGCTGGATTTGTCTGGCGCTGTTGTCTGCAAGCCCCGGCACTGTTTTCAGCGCAAGGCCGGCCAGGCCCAAACGGTCTTGCAGATAAGCAGCTTCGGATTTTAACCGGCCTTGAAAACGGATGGTCCACTGATTATCTAACAACAACCGGCCGCCGAGGAATTTTTGCTGTTGTGGTGTTGGAATGATCTGGTCAGCAATGCTGACGTCATCAGCGAGGGGGGCATTGACGGCCAGATTGTCCTGAAACCGGCTCTGTGCTGTCGCCACTTTATATAAATCCGGCTCTGGCTGCTTATAACGGTACAACTGTTCCGGTCGGCGCAGCGGGGCGACAAACTGGCTGAAATCTTCGGTATCGGTATTGGTAAAGACTTCCGGCTGCAACTTGCCGGCAACAATAAAGGCCCGGGGCATAAAATCGCTGTAAGACACCAGGAAAGGGCCGCCGCTGATCTCAATGGTCTGCGCCGCGCCGGCTGCCAGACCTTTAAAAGCTTTGGTCGGCGTCAGCCGGTGCAAATCACCTTGTACATGCTCCAGAGTCAAACCCGCCGGCGACGTCAGTTGTAATTTGCGAATCGAATGAAAATAAATCTGCCAGTTACCGCTGCCGGCAGCCAGCGCCTGAGCTGATTTGTTGTTGAGCTGCAGCTGGCCGGTGAAAGTCCCGGCTTTGGCAGCAAAATTACTGACTACCGCCATTTCAAAGCGGGCCTGGCTGGCAAATGTCCGCAGTTCTGTCTGCTGTGTAAACTGATGCGCCTGCAGTGGCGCTGCCCATAACAATGTAGCGCTGAATATGGCCGAAACGACCTGAGTGTTCTTCATTCGTTATCCTGTTACAAAAGTGGGACATCAGGGCGTCTTGATACGCCCTGATACCACCGTTCCTTTTTAAGCGATGCTGCGCAGTCGTTACAACGGGATGACTGACATAACTCGCTGATTTTTTATTTTATTTTACTGAATGCAGCAGCTGCTGCGTGAATTTCCAGTCTGATTTTTAATCAGGGGTCTTGTTATTTGTCAAAATTATTATATGCTGAACTGAAAAAATGACAACGCTGTCATAAATAAAAATGCCGGTTTTTTCAACAGCGTCAACAATGGCTCTGTAAACACGGCACAGACAGTCGCATGGTGTGCAACGAGGGTGCTTGATGAGTAGCGAAGCAGGGCAGCACAGCCCATTGTATTTAGGCATAGACGGCGGCGGCAGCAAATGCCGGGTCGTGATCGTTGACGCCGCAGATCGGTTGTTGGGCGAGGGGCTCGGTGGGCCGGCTAATCCGCTGCGTGGCATGAAAGTCGCCACGGATTCTATTCTGACCGCCACTCAGCAGGCGCTGCAGGCTGCCGGCATGACTTTTAATGATATGTCGCGCCTGATCGCCGGTGCCGGCTTGGCTGGTGTCAATATGCCGCAATATTTCCAGTTGTTTTCGGAGTGGCAGCATCCGTTTGCCGAGTTTCATCTGACCACAGATTTACATACCGCCTGCATTGGCGCGCACAAAGGCGCCGATGGTGCTGTGATTATCATCGGTACTGGTTCCTGTGGCCTCGCCGATGTGAATGGCCAGTGTCTGGATGTCGGCGGTCATGGTTTTCCGTATGGTGATAATGGCAGTGGCGCTTGGTTTGGTAACCAGCTGGTGCATCATGTGCTGCTGGATAAAGACCAGATTGGCGCACCGACGCTGATGACGTCGTTACTTTCTGAAGCGCTCGGTGTTAGTGGCGCGCTGGAAATTGTCAGTCAGTTTATGCATGCCACGCCGACCGTGTTTGCCCGTTATGCACCATTGGTGTTTGCCGCTGCTGAGCAGGGCGATCAGGTCGCCGCTGAGATTATTCAGGCCGGCGCCCGTCATATCGACAACATCGCGCTGCGGCTTTTAAGCCTCAAACCCAAGCGCTTGTCGCTGATTGGCGGTCTTGCGTACAAAGTTCAGCCTTATTTATCAGCGCCGGTGCAAGCCTTGCTGGCGCCGGCGCAGGCCGCACCCGAATTTGGTGCCGTCTGGTTCGCCCGTGCCCGGCAGGCAAAACGCACTGCCACCGTATTATCCGTCTCTAATCAATGAAGTGAGTATTCGCATGACCAGCACTATCATGGCGCAAGAAGCCACAGAAGCCCCAGTCCGTATCCGCGAACAGCTGCAAACCAACGCAGCAGTTATCGCGGCAGTTGTGGCGCAGATCCGTCAGCGTCAGCCGAAATATGTTTATATGGTGGGTCGTGGTTCATCAGACCACGCCGGTGTGTTTGGCAAATATCTGATCGAAAGCGTGATTGGTTTGCCGGTGGCGCCAGCAGCGCCGTCGATTGCCAGCGTCTACAACAAACAGTTGCAGCTGACCGATGCGCTGGTGATCTGTATTTCGCAAAGTGGCCGCAGCCCGGACATCCTGGCTCAGGTGGTAATGGCAAAAAATGCCGGTGCTTTAGTAGTCGCTCTGGTTAATGACACCAGCTCACCGCTGGCGGAACAAGCCGATTTTGTCGTGCCGCTGTTTGTTGGTCCGGAAAAAGCCGTTGCAGCCACCAAAAGTTACCTCGCCACCTTAAGCGCGTTGTTGCAGCTCGTGGCTGTGTGGTCGGCGGATACTGACCTGCAGGCTGCAGTCAATCAACTGCCAGAACTGCTATTAGAGGCGCAACAACTGCCGGCACAGCTCACTCCTGAAGCTGTTGCAGCAGTGAAGCACTGCGTGGTACTGGGCCGTGGCCCAGGTTATGCGATTTCGCGTGAAATTGCGCTGAAACTGAAAGAAGTCTGCGGTATTCACGCGGAGGCGTTTTCCAGTGCGGAATTCCTGCATGGCCCGGTGACGCTGGTCAAAGATCAGTTCGCCATTATTGATGTATCCATTCAGGACGAAGCTTATCAGGCACACAAGGCGCAAATCGCCGAAGTGCAAAGCCGCGGCGCCAGTCTGGTGCATCTGCATCACGGCCAGCTCGCCAGCCATCCGCGTGTATTACCACTGCTGTTGTTACAGCGTTTTTACCTCGATGTTGAGGCGGTGGCACGGAGCCGTGGTGTCAATCCCGATGCGCCTCCTGGCCTGAACAAAGTGACAAAAACAGTTTAACGAAAATAAACGAAACCATTTTTTAGATCCGAATGGTTTCGTTTTTTCTGAGCCTGACGTAGTATGGCGTTATACAACCCTGGCAGGTCAGGAATAAAGGAGCGGTTTTCATGCAACAACAGCAACAGTGGTCCGTTGCGCGGTTATTTGATGGTGAGCAGTGGCATGCATCGGTGCGAGTCAGCGTCACAGACGGTGTGATCAGCCGGATTGAACCCTGCGCAGCGGCCGAATGTACCGACCTGACGTTAGCCCCTGGTTTTATTGATGTGCAGGTCAACGGTGGTGGCGGCGCTTTGTTTAACACGGCCCCCACCATCGACAGCCTGCGCACTATGCTCAAAGCCCACGCCGGTTTTGGCACCACGGCGATGTTACCGACAGTGATCACCGATTCGGTTGAGACGATGCAAACTTGCGCCGATGCCATCGCTGTCGCTATTACAGCGGGGGAGCCTGGTATTCTTGGTGTGCATTTTGAAGGGCCACATTTGTCTGTGCCTAAACGCGGTGTGCATCCGACTGAACATATCCGCGGATTATCTGCGGAAGAACTGGCGCTGTATGGCCGTACGGATCTGGGCATAAAGCTGGTCACTGTGGCGCCGGAGAATGTCACACCGGAACAAATCCGTCAGTTAGTCGCATTAGACGTGATTGTGTGTTTGGGTCATTCCAACGCCGATGGTGCCACAGTCGAAGCGGCACTCGCTGCCGGTGCGACCGGTTTTACCCACTTGTATAACGCCATGTCGCCTTTGACTTCCCGCGAACCGGGCATGGTTGGTGTGGCATTGGCAGATCGCAACAGTTGGTGCGGCATTATTTTTGACGGCCACCATGTGCACCCGGTCGCCGCCAAACTGGCACTTGCGGCCAAACCTCGCGGCAAGATGTTGATTGTCACCGATGCGATGTCGCCGGTTGGCACCAATGCTACTGAATTCCCGTTTTTTACCGGCAAAGTCACCCGCGACGGCAATAAACTGACCAATGACGCCGGCTCGCTGGCCGGTTCTGTGCTGGACATGGCGGGCGCTGTACAGTATGCCGTCACTGAGCTCGGGGTTGAGCAAGGCGAAGCCTTGCGGATGGCAGCTTTGTATCCGGCGGAGTTTTTAGGCATCGCGGACCATGCAGGTCGCATCGCAGCAGGCTATCGGGCCGATTTCGTGCTGCTCGACGCCCAAGGCGTGGTACAACAGTGCTTTATCGCAGGGAAAGCCGTTAAATAGTTTTATAGATAACAAGCAGAAAAATCACAGGGCAACAAGGCTGGCGACTGTCAGCCCTTATAATAACAACCGATAAGAGGTGAATATGGATACGGTATTGGATCGACCGCAGCAAAAAAATACGCTGCTGCCGATGGTGATCATCGGCACGCTGTTTTTTGTGTTTGGTTTTGTCACCTGGCTGAACGGGTCTTTGATCCCATTTTTAAAGCTGGTGTGTCATCTGACAGAATCGCAGGCGATGTGGGTTACTTTCGCATTTTATATCGCTTATGTGGTGATGGCATTACCGATGTCCTGGGTTTTAAACCGCATCGGCTATAAAAATGGCATGGTGGCGGGCTTAGGGATTATGGCGGCCGGTGCCGTACTGTTTATCCCGGCCGCACAAACCACTTTGTACAGCCTGTTCCTGGTTGCGTTGTTCACGCTCGGTACTGGTTTAACCATCCTGCAGACCGCGTCCAATCCTTATATCGTCTGTATCGGTCCGCGTGAAACGGCGGCGATGCGTATCAGTGTGATGGGCCTGGTAAATAAAGGCGCAGGGGTGGTGGTGCCGCTGATTTTTACCGCCTGGATTTTGACCGGGATGGATCAGTTCACCCCGGAAGTGCTGGCTGCACTCAGTGAAGAAGAAAAAGCCAGCCGGATTGCTGAATTATCTAATCGTCTGGTGACACCATACATTTACATGACTGTGGCGCTGTTGGCGCTGATGGCTTTTGTCAAATTCTCGCCACTGCCGGAGCCACAACTGGAACAGCCGGCAGAGCAGGGCGTGGCACCGGAACACCGCACTTCGGTACTGCAATTCCCACAGCTGATGCTGGGGGTGGCTGCATTGTTTTTCTACGTCGGTGTTGAAGTCATTGCCGGCGATACTATTGGTCTTTATGGTCAGCATCTGAACGTCGCGCATTGGGGCGCGCTGACCTCTTACACTATGGTGTTTATGGTGCTGGGTTATCTGGTTGGCGTCAGCTGTATTCCGAAATATCTGTCACAACCGCGTGCGCTGCAAGGCTCTGCAGTGTTTGGCATCCTGTTCACATTGGGCGTGATGTTCGGTTCGGCCGAAAGCCATCAGTTGTCAGCCGTGTTATTTGGCTGGGCTGGTATTCCGACAGTGCCTGATACCGTGTTGTTCCTGGCCATGCTGGGTTTTGCCAATGCCTTAGTCTGGCCAGCGGTATGGCCACTGGCGCTGGAAGGACTGGGCAAATTTACCGCCACCGCTTCAGCTTTATTGATTATGGGCATTGCCGGGGGCGCCGTGTTACCTAAGGTCTATGGTTATCTGTCGACTGCATCCGGTGATGCGCAGGGCGCGTACTGGATGATGATCCCGTGCTACGCCTTTATCCTGTATTACGCTTTCAGCGGCTATAAAAAACGCCAGTGGTAACAATGATTTGTTGCTGGACACTACAGGGCTGACTTTGTCGGCCCTGTGTTATGTGCAGGAAGTACGGTACACGGAAAATGCAGGAGCAATTTTCCGTGATGTGCAGGAAGTACGGTACACGGAAAATGCAGGAGCAATTTTCCGAGATGTCAGCGGAGAATAATAACAATGCAAAATTCCGGACGTTTTTATGCACTGGATGTGCTGCGGGGCCTTGCCATCGCGCTGATGATTCTGGTCAATACGCCCGGCAGCTGGTCGCATGTGTATAGCCTGCTGCTGCATGCCCGCTGGGACGGTTTTACTTTCGCTGACATTGTGTTCCCGGGCTTTTTGTTTGTCGTCGGCGCTGCGATGGCGTTCTCCATGAAAGACAGCCGGCTCAACAGTGCTGCAGTGATGAAAATCGGCAAACGTGCGCTGCTGATGTTTGGCTGCGGTTTGTTGCTGAATTTTCTCAGCCATCCAGACCTGGCAACGTTACGGATCCCCGGTGTGTTGCAGCGTATTGCGCTCTGTTATGCACTGGCGGCGTTATTAGTGCTGAGTCTGCCTAAACGCGGGCTCTGGGCTGCGATCCTGCTGTTACTCGGCGGTTATTTTGCCTTGCTGCAGTTATCGCCGGCGCCGTTTTCGCTGGAACAAAATATTGTCCGCACGCTGGATTTGGCTGTGTTCGGCACCGCGCATGTGTATCAGGGCTTTGGAGTGCCATTTGACCCGGAAGGATTACTCAGCACTTTGCCGGCGACCGTGAACGTGTTGCTTGGCTATTTGGTCGCGACCGGCCTCAAAGGCAAAGCGCCGATGCAGGCAGTGCGGGAGTTAGCGGTCTTTGGTGCTATGTTGGTGCTGCTGGCATTGGCCGGGCACTGGGTCTGGCCGGTAAATAAAGCGCTGTGGTCCGCCACTTATGTGGCGTTAAGCAGTGGTATCTTGCTGTGGCTGCTGGCGGCGCTGGTGTATCTGGTGGATATCCGCAAGGCGACAACACTGACCGAGCCACTGCGGATTTACGGCACTAATCCGCTGTTTATTTACATGCTGAGCTGGATG
>SSFI01000098.1 GCA_008015325.1 Rheinheimera sp. | reverse complement strand
CGTCTAATGCGTCCGTAGCTCAGCTGGATAGAGCAACGGCCTTCTAAGCCGTGGGTCATAGGTTCGAGTCCTATCGGGCGCGCCATTTACTTAAAGAGAACGTTGAAGTCAGCGGTGGCTGTAGCTCAGTTGGTAGAGCCCCGGATTGTGATTCCGGTTGTCGTGGGTTCGAGCCCCATCAGCCACCCCAATTCAACGCTAGTTTTAAAGAAGTAAAAATGTCGGTGATTAGCGCAGCTTGGTAGCGCACTTGGTTTGGGTCCAAGGGGTCGCAAGTTCGAATCTTGCATCACCGACCATCTTCTCAGAGCCCGCAATAGCGGGTTTTTGCTTTTCTTCAGTTCTGCAATTCTGCAATTCTGCATTTTCCTCAGTCGTTGTTCCGGTTAAACCTTTCACTCTCCCTAAATTTTGTTTTAAGCGATTGAGCTTGGTCGTTAAAGCCTCGCTGTAACTGGTGTTAGGCGATATACAGATATTGCGGGCAATAAAAAGCCGGCTGAGTAGCCGGCTTAGTTGCGCAGAACTGCTGAGGATTAAGCGGCTTGTTCAGCCACTTTGGCGTCAGATTCTAACAGCGATTTGTCTGCCATCAGGTCAATAGGGTCAAAGTCATCAACATTGATGGTTTTTAATCGGCCCACTTCGGCCACACGCAGCTTCTCTGCTTCGGCCTGACTCAGGACGCCGAGGCTTAAACCTAAATCCGCCACTTCATTTAAGCGATAAAACGGCAGCTTTTTGTTGGCGGCGTGCATCACCTTATCAAACAGCGGCTCTGCAGCCAGAATATCCGTCAGGGCTTTTTCCAGCTGGCCGAGCAGGTTGTTTGGCTCTTCAGTCAGATACAGATGTGACCCCAAGCGTGAACGGGCTTCACAAGGCGTCTGCATGATGCGCGCGACCTGATGCTCTACCTGATCGCTTGGACGGCGTAACGAGCGGCCAAACGGGAATACCACACGTTTAAATAATGTGCCGACGATACGGTTCGGGAAGTTATCAAACAACTCATCCAACGCCTGTTGCGCGCGATACAGGTTGTCTTCACAGCCCCATTGTACCAGCGCCAAATCCTGCGCCTGACGGCCCTCGTCGTTGTAACGCTTCAGGATGGCGGAAGTGATATACAGCATACTTAAAATGTCACCGAGACGCGCCGAGATGCGCTCACGACGTTTTAAATCACCGCCGAGTGTTGCCATCGCAATATCAGACATCAGCGCTAAAGCTGAGCTGAAACGGTTCATTTGTTTGTAGTACTTCGCAGTTTCATCTTGTACCGGCGCATGGCTGAAAGCACTGTTGGTCAGCGACAGCCAGAAGGTACGGAAGAAGTTACTGATACTAAACCCGATATGGCCAAACAGCGCCCGGTCAAAGGCGGTAACGGCTGCACGTTCATCATCGAGCTGTGCCGCCTGTAGTTCAGCCAGTACATAAGGATGACAACGGATAGCACCCTGACCATAGATGATCATATTGCGCGTCAGGATATTCGCACCTTCTACGGTGATTGCAACCGGGGCGCCCTGATAACCGCGGGCTAAGTAGTTGTTTGGCCCCATACAAATGCCTTTACCGCCATGCACGTCCATCGCATCGATGATGGCCTGGCGCATCCGCTCCGTCATATGGTATTTGGTGATCGCCGAAATGACTGACGGTTTTTCGCCAAGGTCGATAGAGCCTACTGACATCGTAGTGGAAGCTTCCGCCATGTAGGCGTAACCACCAATGCGCGCCATGATTTCTTCCACACCTTCCATTTTACCAATAGGTAATTTGAACTGGCGGCGAATGCGGGCATAAGCACCAGTAGCCAGTGCGACCGCTTTAATACCGCCGGTGCTGTTGGATGGCAGCGTAATAGCGCGGCCAACTGACAGACATTCCACCAGCATACGCCAGCCTTGGCCTGCCATTGATGGACCACCGATGATGTAGTCGAGTGGCACAAACACGTCCTGACCCTGGGTCGGACCATTCTGGAATGGTACGTTCAGCGGGAAGTGACGACGGCCAATTTTCACGCCGGGCGTCGTGACCGGGATTAACGCACAAGTGATACCTAAATCTTCTTTATCACCGAGCAGATTGTCCGGGTCCTGCAGTTTAAATGCCAGGCCGAGGACGGTCGCGATTGGCGCCAGCGTAATATAACGTTTGTTCCAGGTCAGGCGCATCCCGATGATTTCTTTGCCTTCCCATTCGCCTTTGCAGACCACGCCGAAATCCGGAATAGCACCGGCGTCAGAGCCTGCTTCCGGTGAGGTTAAAGCGAAACAAGGTACTTCTAAACCTTTGGCCAGTCGCGGCAGGTAATAATCCTGCTGCTCTTTGGTGCCATAGTGCTGCAGCAGTTCGCCGGGGCCTAATGAATTTGGCACACCGACAGTGCTCGACAGCACCATGCTTTTGCTGGTCAGCTTTTGTAGTACACAAGATTGGGCGTAGGCGGAGAACTCAAGGCCGCCATATTGTTTTTTGATGATCATGGCGAAGAAGCCTTGATCTTTTAAGTAGTTATAGACTTCTGGTGATAAATCGGTGCGCTCGTGCGTAACATGCCAGTCGTCGACCATTTTCAGTACTGTTTCAACCGGGCCATCGAGGAAGGCTTGTTCTTCTGCACTTAAGCGAGGTTTCGGGAAATTGTGTAATTTGTGCCAGTCCGGATTGCCACGGAACAGGTCGCCTTCCCACCAGGTGGTGCCGGCGTCGATAGCTTCTTTTTCCGTGCTGGACATTTCCGGCATAATTTTGCGATACAGCTTCAGCAGCGGTTTAGTAATGTGCTGCTGACGAATACTGGCGATGTTCAGCGGCAGCGCGACAGCGGCAAACAGGATCCAGCCAACCAGACCGACAGTGTCAAAAAAGCTGCCGAGCACTAACAAACCGCCAATGGCTGCGGTAAACAAAGTCAGGCTGGCTCTGTGATAGGCGAGGATGCCGACCAGCACCAGTAATAAAGCGATAAATACGAGTAATTCCATCTTGTTCTCCTGATAAGAGGTCTGACCACTAACTGCGATAGGGTATAAGCGTTACCGCCAAGATGCAAGCAGTTCCTGAGTCAGTAGATACCGATCTCGCCAAGTGTAGCCGAACAACTGTACAGTTTTGTGGATAGTACTTTGCTTATGCATTAGAAGCATTTGCCACTGTTCAGATCGGCAGCGCGCTGATAGGCTGACCGCATCCGGATTTGAGATTGTGTTATGTGTGAATTGTTAGGTATGTCGGCCAATGTGCCGACCGATATTTGTTTTAGTTTTAAAGGCCTGCGTGAACGTGGTGGCAATACCGGACCACACAAAGACGGTTGGGGCATTGCTTTTTATCAGGGTAAAGGCGTGTCGACTTTTAAAGATGCGGCCGCCAGTCACCATTCCCGCGTGGCCGAACTCATCACCGACTACCCAATCAAAAGCAATGTCGTGGTTGCGCATGTCCGGCAGGCGAATCGGGGCCGGGTCGCACTGGAAAATACCCATCCTTTTACTCGCGAATTATGGGGACGTTACTGGACCTATGCACACAATGGCCAGCTCAGCGACTACAAAACCCTGCCATGTCGCCAGTTTCAGCCGGTCGGCACCACGGACAGCGAGCGCGCTTTTTGTTTTATTTTGTCCGCACTGGCAGAAAAGTATCCGCAGGGGCCGAAAAGCCGGCCACAACTGTTTGCTTATGTAAAAAAGCTCTGTGATGGCCTGCGCCGGCAAGGCGTGTTTAATTTATTGCTGTCGGATGGTGATTATCTGTTTTGTTATTGCAGCACCAAGCTGCATCACATTACCCGCCGCGCGCCTTTTGGCCTGGCGCGGTTATCCGATGTCGATGTGGATATCGATTTTGCCCGCGAAACCACTGAGCGTGATGTGGTGACTATTGTCGCGACTATGCCGCTGACCTGTAACGAAGCCTGGCAGCCGATGGCTGTTGGCGACGCGGTGTTGTGGAAGGCTGGCGAGATGGTGCGCCGGTTTTAGCCGGTGCACCTGTAGTTTCTGCCGTTAGTTAAACTGATAACTTTGCAGCTGGACGTCAAATTGCTCGACTTTATCTTCTGCCTGCCACAGTTTCACCAGTAAATAATCCAGTTCTGGAGCTACCCAGGCCACAACCTGTTTATCCAGATTTTTACCAACCCGTTCAACCCGGATGGTTTTCAGTTTGCCGGCCGGCAGGGACAATAATTCTTCGCCTGTTACTTTGTACTGATAGCTGCGCGGGTCGCCGTGCCGGGTCAGCACATCAAAGCTGAATTCAGTTTTACCGGCCGCCAGTTCCAGCACCAGCTGGCTGTGATAACTTAGCTGATCCAGCCATTGCTTATCCCATTCGAGGGTTTTCGCAGTTTTCTCTTTGCCAATCAGCATTTGCTGTTTGTCCCAGTCCAGGTTCAGCTCATAGTGCCGGCCCGGGCCTGTGCCCCAGCGTTTTAACTGATAAAAAAATGGTTGCAGATGGCCGTCTTTGACAACAAAACGCGAGCGCTCGTGGCGTTCATCTTTGAAAATCAGCCAGCTGATTTTACTTTTATAACCGAGTTCAAAGCCCTGTCCCCAGGGTTTTAAGTAACGTTCTGCTTCGCCATGGACTTTACCAGAGCGCAGTACCTGATATTTGGCATTAAACGGCTTCAGTCCGGCGGGAACTTGGCTGACTGCAGCCACAGGGGCGGTGACAGCTGTTTGTTGCGCCTGTGCCGGGCTTAGCAGGTTCAGGCAAAAAAATGACGCCAGGAGGCGCCATTGTTTATTCATCATCATCGGCATATCCGTGTGGCGAAAGAATGTGGCCGTCTAACAATGCCTTATCGGCCTGTTGTTGTAAACGGTCCTGACAAAACCAGCGCACGACTAAAGGGTAAATACGGTGTTCCTGTTCATGCACGCGCTCGGCAACTGCTGCCGCGTCATCTTCGGGGAATACCGGCACTTTGGCCTGCAAAACCACAGGTCCACCGTCGAGTTCTGCCGTGACAAAATGCACACTGCAGCCATGCACTGTATCGCCAGCATCAATAGCCCGCTGATGGGTATTGAGGCCCTGATACTTCGGTAACAGCGACGGGTGGATATTCAGCAGCCGGCCACTGTAATGTGCGACAAATTCCGGCGTCAGAATACGCATAAAACCAGCCAGCACCACCAAATCCGGCTGGTGCTGATCAATTGTCTGGCACAAAGCAGCGTCATAACTGGCACGGTCAGCATACTGTTTATGGTCCAGTACCAGCGCCGGTACGCCGGCGTCAGCGGCCCGGGTCAGGCCAAACACATCAGCTTTATTGCTGATCACGGCGCTGACACGACCGGCAATAAAGCCGGCGTTGCAGGCGTCCAGAATGGCTTGCAGATTCGAGCCGCTGCCCGAAATGAGCACAACGATGGATTTCATCGTTATGCGTTCACACCAGGGATCACGACTTGTGCATCACCGCTGACGGCAGCCTGGATCTCGCCGATATGCCAGGCTTTTTCGCCAGCCTGTTGCAGCAGTTCCAGGGCTTTGCTGAGGTTGTCCTGACTGACGACAACAATCATACCCACACCACAGTTAAAGGTGCGGTACATTTCGTAGCGGGTCACGTTGCCTTGCTGCTGTAACCAGTCAAAAATGGCTGGCCACTGATAGCTTTGCTCGTTCACCACCGCTTTGGTGTGCTCTGGCAATACCCGTGGGATGTTTTCCCAGAAGCCGCCGCCGGTAATGTGACACAGGGCGTGCACTGGCAGTTGTTTGATTAAATTCAGCAGGTTTTTCACGTAGATACGGGTTGGCGCCAACAGATGGTCGGCCAGGGTTTTCTCGCCTAATAAAGTATCTGGTGACTGGCCGCTGACTTCGAGAATTTTGCGCACCAGCGAGAAACCGTTTGAGTGTGGGCCAGAAGAGGCAAGGGCGATCAGCTGATCACCTGGTTTCACCAGGCTGCCGTCGATGATATTGGCTTTTTCCACCACACCGACACAGAATCCGGCGATATCATAGTCATCACCGTGGTACATGCCTGGCATCTCAGCAGTTTCACCGCCAACCAGCGCACAGCCAGACAGTTCACAGCCGCGGGCAATGCCTTCAACAACAGTGGCTGCAGTATCGACATTCAGCTTGCCGGTGGCGTAATAATCGAGGAAAAACAGCGGCTCAGCGCCTTGCACGACGATGTCGTTGACACACATCGCCACCAGGTCGATACCGACGCTGTCGTGACGGCCCAAATCCATCGCCAGGCGCAGTTTAGTGCCAACACCATCGGTGCCTGAAACTAATACTGGTTCTTTGTAACCAGCAGGAATTTGACACATAGCGCCAAAACCACCGAGGCCACCAATCACTTCTTTGCGGGTAGTGCGTTTCACCGCACCTTTGATACGATCGACCAGTGCTTCACCGGCATCAATATCGACCCCTGCGTCTTTGTAACTTAATGAAGTTTTTTGCTCGCTCACGGTTATCCTCGATGGCTTTGAGTTAAAAAGGGGATAAAAAAACGCGCGCATTTTACCTTGTTTGCCGGCAAGACAAAAGGTTTAATCAGCGCGCTGTTGTACAGGACTGAGCAGTCGGTTGCCTGGCCCTTATTGCATGGCGTTACTGATCGCCTGCCGGACGTAGTCGTTGACGCTCAAATCCGGGTTTTTGGTCACTTTGTGATAGACCAGCGACGCCAGTGGAAATTCTTTATTGTTATAGTTCAGGCTGACATAAGGAGCTGTTTCGTCAGCGGTTTGATGAACCCACTCACCGCCAACCACGCTGATAAACACCTGGCCTAAATAAGCACCGAAAATATTACACAGGGCAAACATATGGGCGTCCGACATGCGTTGTTTTTGTTGCTGATGGGCAATGCTGCTGAGCAGCACATCGACCAGTGGCAGCGATTCCAGCGTTAAATCCAGTTCGACCTGATGTTCATCCCGGGCATAAGACACAGCGTCCTTCGCACTTTGTTGCATCAGTTCGGTCAGTTCAGTATTGAGCATATTAAGTTCCTGCTTTGCCATGAGCGGCGAGGATGATCTGGCGCAGTTGCCGGCCACCCGGGCCTAATTTGTCTTCTTTTGGGATCACCAGCGACAATGGAATTTGCCGCTCGGTGCTTTGTCGCAGTTGCAGCCGGACCAGGCTGCCATTGCTGAGAGCTTGCTGCACAATGAATTCCGGCAACCAGCAAAACCCGAGGCCACGCTGCAGAATGATCATGGCTTCATAAAAGTTGCCGACAGTCCAGCGCTGTTCGGCCTTGAGCCAGCCGGCATTTTCCGCCGGCTTTTGCCCGGTATCGCGGATCACAATTTGCAAATGTTGAGTCAACTCATCGGCATCGAGCGCTGCGATGGCTGTTAGCGGATGGTCCGGCGCGCAGACCAGCACCATCTGCGTGATACACAGCGGTTCACTTAAGTAGCCACGCGGCACTATCGGTGTGGCGGCGATGACTAAATCGGCTTTGGCTTCGAGGATCATCTCGGCGCTGCCGGTGATCACAGTATCGATAATCTGAATACGGCTGCCGCGGCTTTGCGGGTAAAACTGTGACAAAGCCTGATACAGTTTGTCGCGTGGATAGATGATTTCAACGGCCAGGCGCAGCTCCGGCTCCCAGCCCATATCGATGTTGGCGGCTAATAATTCCAGATCTTCAATTTGCTGGGTCAACAGGCGCGAGCGGCGCAGCATCACTTCACCGGCCGGCGTTAAAAACGCCTTGCGGCCAATCACCTGCAGCAGTTCGACCCCGAGCTGATTTTGCAATTTCGCTACAGCGTGATTCAGACTGGACTGGCTTTTATTCAATAATTCAGCCGCCTGAGCATAACCGCCCGCGTCCACTACTGCCTGCAGGATCCGCCATTGTTCCAGCGTCGATTTAGGGCGGTAGCGCATAAATTTCCTCTTTGAATCAGGCAGTTGCCACAATCACCGCACGCAGCGGCGCCGGGTAACCTTCAATGGTCTTACTATGATCAGTCGGGTCGAGAAAATCAACCAGACTTTCATTTTGCATCCATTCAGTAGCGCGCTGTTCATCCAGGCTGGTCTGATTCAGGTCGACAACACGGACATCGGTAAAACCGATGCGCTGCAGCCAGAGTTCCAGCGCAGCGGTGCTTGGAATAAACCAAACATTGCGCATCTTGGCGTAGCGGTCAGTCGGTACTAACACGGTTTGAGCATCACCCGGCACCACCAGAGTTTCCAGCACCAGCTGGCCGCCTGGCCGCAGCTGATTTTTCAGCTGCTGCAAAAAATCCAGCGGCGAACGGCGGTGATACAGCACGCCCATCGAAAACACTGTATCAAAGCTTTTCAGCTCCGGCATCTCATCAATACCGATGGGCAATAAATGCACCGCCGGGTCAGGATGAAAATGTTTAATTGCCTGAAACTGACAGAAAAACAACTGGCTGGGGTCAATGCCTACCACCAGTTCAGCGCCTGCGCCGCGCATGCGCCATAAGTGATACCCGCTGCCACAGCCCACATCCAGCACGGTGCGATATTGCAGCGGTGCCAGATGGGGCAGCACCCGGTCCCATTTCCAGTCGCTGCGCCATTCGGTATCGATGTGCAGGCCGTGAATATCAAACGGGCCTTTACGCCAGGGCATCAGTTGTTTGAGCAGTACTTCCAGACGCTGGCGGGCACCGTCGGTTAATTCATCGGCGGCACCAATAGCCACGGCGCTTTGCAGGTTGACCTGGGTTGTTTGCGTCTTTGGTAAATGCTGCAGTACTTTTTGCCATTGCTTAAAATCGCCATGCAGCGCGTCTTTGTACCAATGACTGAGCTGCGCTGGCAGTGTGTTGAGCCAGGGCGCCAGTTTGGTTTTGGCAATCAGTGCGTAAAAATCATTAAACCATTGCATCTGCGGCCCCTTGTTGTATGGCGATGCCTGGTTTGACCGCCACCATCGAACAGAAATTAAAACACTGGAACCAGACGGTCGCGCTGGTAAAACCAGCGGCAATGAATCGTTGTTGATGCTGCGCAATGGTGTCTGGCTTCATCACGTTTTCCAGCGCTGTGCGTTTTTGGCTGATCTCCAGCTCGGAATAGCCGTTAGCCCGTTTAAAATCATGATGCAAATCAATCAGTAATTCGTGGGTTACCGCATCGTCGAAGATGACTTTTTCCGACAGAATAAAAATACCACCGGGTTTAAGACCCTGATAAATGCGCGCCACTAAGGCGTCGCGGTCGGCTTTGGGCAAAAACTGCAGGGTAAAATTGCTGACAACCATTGCCGCATTGTCGATGGCTAATTCGCGGATATCACCAAGTTGCACCTCGAGCGGGACTTCGCTGCGAAACGCCTGCAGATGCAGCCGGCAGCGCTCGACCATCGCCGGACTGTTATCAACCGCAATGACGCGGCTTTGGCTGTCACTAAGCTGACGCCGCATCGCCAGACTGGCTGCACCGAGCGAACAGCCTAAATCGTAATAATTGCTGCTGTTCTGCTGATAACGCTGGGTCAGTTTACCGATCGTCTGAATGATGGTCTGATAACCGGGCACTGAGCGCTGAATCATATCCGGGAAAACTTCGACCACATCGGCGTCGAAGCAGAAGTCCTGCACCTGAGCCAAAGGCTCGGCATAAATTGCATCTTTTTGCGTCATGGGTTGCATCACAAAGCGGGATTAAGACTGGCTGAAACAGCCTGCATAGTAGCAAAAACTGCCGGGCTTGGGCAGGCTTTCAAAACAGCGTGTTTTGCGTCGGCGCTAAATCGGCCGGCCAGGGCTTAAGCACCGGGTGCGAAACACCGGTCAGCGCCGCCAGCTCACTGGCGAATTGCCGGGCCAGTAAAGGAGCACTTTGGTTATCTTCGGTATGGAAAAATGCATACGGTGTCAGGCCTTCGCCAAGCCACTGCGCCATTTTATGTAACCACGGCTGATAAAAGGGCCGGTTGGCGGCCAGGTCTGACACGCCGATAAAACGAAACATCGGGTTTGGCCCTAGGGCACAGACATGCACCGGCAATCTAGGCTTTTTTTGTTGTGCATCCTGCAGGGCCCTGCTAACGGGCGGCTGCGCAAACAAAGCCCGGCTATCCAGAATGACCCTTTCACAGCCGGTTTGTCGTAGTAGTTGATGCAGTTGCTGCTCTGCCGGGCCTTTCGTAAAAAGAGCCGGATGGCGCACTTCCACTGCGACCGGACTGAACTGGCGCAGCTGCTGCAATAAGCCGGCAAAATCAGCGTCGGCAGTGACCAGATATTGGCCGCTCAGCTGCAAATGACACAGGCCAATCTGCGGCTGCAGCGGTGCCATCAAGGCTTGCCATTGGCTTACCGCCTCAGCGCGCGCTTCGCCACGTAACTTGTGGCTAATCAGTTGCGGAATTTTCAGTGTGAAGCGGAAATGTGTCGCCGCCTGACTTTGCCAGCGCAAAACAGTGGCTGGCGACGGATCGGCATAGAATGTGGTATTGCCTTCTACTGCATTGAAATATCTGCTGTATTGGGCTAAAAAGTCAGCAGGGCTGCAGTGGTCATTAAACAGACTGCCACGCCAGTGTTCATGTGCCCACATCGGGCAACCAAGATAATACATCATAAAAAGTCTGGTCTGACCGACAGCACCTGATGAGAGTACAATTTGTTGAAGCATATCATATTGCTGTTTTGTGTTTTGTTCAGCTGCTGGCTGCATGCGGCCTCCGAAGATCGGGCTCTGCAATCCGGTCGCCTGATTGTCGGGACTAATGCCGACATTTATCCGTATGTTTACTTGGATAATCAGCAACAGCCGGTGGGGCTGGTGGTTGATTTATGGACACAGCTGGCCAAGAGCGCGGGCTTAAAACTCGAACTGAGGATTCTGGACCGGACCGAATTAACCCGTGCGCTCGAACAGAACAAAATAGACGTGATTGCCGGCCTCAATCGCAGTGCTGAACGGGAACAGCAGTATTTACTGGGGCCAACGCTGGTAGATGTTTACAGTAATGTATTTGTTCACCGTGATTTAAATAACGTCAATCAGCTGGCACAGCTCAAACCCTATATCGTCGGTACTTTACGTCAGTCGGCGAACGGTACAGCCTTGGGTAAGGCCGTTACCGGTATCAACATCCATGAATTTTCGTCAGAAGAAAGCCTTTACGACGCCGCTTTGCAGGGTGAAATTAAAACTTTTACTGCGCAGGACAGGTTAAATCCGCGCTACGCGCGCTACAAAGAGTTACAAGAGCAGTTCCCGCTATTCAGGAAACTGCCACTACAGAAAATGGAATTAGCTTACGCAGTGCAGCTTAAGCGGCCTGAATTAGCTGCACACCTGCGACTGGCATTCGCCGCATTGCCAGGCGGCTTTACCGAAAAGCTGGAACGACGCTGGCTCAGTGGTATCAGTGACGAAAATACTGTGCTGGTGGCCATGGCCGAAGGCAATCCACCGCTGATGAATGTGACGCCGAATGGTCTACCGCAAGGCTTGTTAGTCGATTTGTGGCAGTTGTGGTCGGAACAGACCGGCATCCCAATTGCCATGGTACCGGAGATAACTACAAAGGGCTTAAAAACCTTGCGCCAGGGCCGGGTCGACGCGCATATGGGGTACCCGGTAGGCGCTCAGGCGCCGGCAGATGTGCGACCGGTTTGGCCTGTGTATCGGTTGATGTCGTCCTTTTACTACAGCAGCGGTAAACAATTGACGGCATTGCAGCAGGTCACCCAGCCGATAGGTGTTTTTGCGGCAGCATCTTATCTGGATAAATTGCGACAGGATTTCCCCGCGCTGCAAATCCGCAGTTTTGAAAAACTGGAAGAAATGCTGCGGGCCTTTGAGCGCAACGAAATCGCCGGCTTTTTTATCTCCGATTTAGTGATGCAACATCGGGTGTTGCAAACCAATGCCAATGCGTATCAAAAACTGGAACAGCCGCGTTATCAGACCGAATTGCAAGTGTTGGTGGCGGAAGATGCCGGAAAGCTCGCTGAACAGCTGAGACAGGGCTTTCAGGGTTTCACGCAGGACCAGCTGGAAGCGATTGAAAAACGCTGGCTGACAAGACCTGAGACCGGTTATTACCACAGTTTTCGCCAGCAGGTGCCGCTAAGCGCTGAGACACAGCAGTGGCTGAAAGAGCACCACGTCATCCGGGTCGGTGTGATGGCCAATTGGCCGCCGATGGAGTTTGTCGACGCAGACGGCACTTTTAAGGGGGTGACGCAGGATATTCTGACTAAGCTGAATCAGCGCCTGGGTATAGAACTGATGGCTGTGCCTTACACCGACTGGCACCAGCTGGTTGATGATTTTCTGGCGAAAAAGCTCGACATGATAGCCAATATGGCTGACACCCCTGAGCGTAAGCAACAGGCAGATTTCAGTCTGAATTTCTGGCCTTCACAATGGGCGGTGTTAAGTCTCGGGCAGACGGCAGAAATAAGCTCGATGCGCGAATTAAACGGCAGTAGTGTTGCAGTCGAAAAAGATTATGATATCAATCTGTTACTGCAGCAGCAGTTTCCGGGTATCAATTTAGTGCCCACTTCGCATTACAACGAAAGCCTTGAACTGTTGCAGCAAGGCCGCGTCAACTTTGCCATCGATACCCTGATGGTGGCCGGTGGTACGATACGCCAACCGGAATACAGTAATCTGCGCATGCATTTGCCACCGGATATGCCGGTCACTCCTTCGTTATTTGCCGTACGTAAAGACTATCCGTTGCTGTTGCAGGCGATTGATCAGGGCTTACGCACCGTATCTGAAGCGGACAGGGCCGAGATCCGTAATCGTTGGTTCTTGCTCGACGTTGACCCCGGCCTGGCGCAGGACCGGATTTACACCTTGGTACTGCAAATCGTCGGTGCTGGTTTGTTGCTGTTTTCGGTGGTGTTTTTCTGGAACATGTCGCTGCGCCGCGAAGTGGGGCTGCGGCGGGAAATGGAACAAAAAATGCGCTTTATGGCCACACACGACGACCTGACTCAGCTGGCCAACCGCGCGCTGTTGCAGGAGCGGCTGGAACAGGCGGTGATGCAGCATGCCCGGCATCAGGAAAAACTGGCGCTGTTGTTTATCGATTTAGACGGTTTTAAGGCGGTTAATGATAACCACGGTCACCACGTCGGCGATGAATTGCTGACCCGCGTCGCTGCAATGCTGAAGCACTGTGTGCGCAAAAGTGACACGGTGGCGCGTTTTGGTGGCGATGAATTTGTCGTGTTGTTAACCGGTCTGCTTGACCGCGATGATGCGGCGCTGGTCGCTGAAAAAATCCTGATGCAATTAGCGCAGCCGGTGCAATTGTCGGTGTGCCAGGCCAAAGTCGGTGCCAGTATCGGCATAGGTATGTATCCGGATGATGGTACAGATCCGCAAAGCCTGCTCAAGGCGGCCGACGGTCTGATGTATCAGGCGAAACAACAAGGCAAAGGACAATATCGCTTTAGCCGCGACGCTTAAAATCAGCGGTTCTGGCCTCAGCAGCAATCAGCGCGACGAGCGCTGCCACGCAATTCTGCGATGTTCGCTGCTTGGGGCCGTGACATTAGCAGTCATTTCTATATAATTGGCGCTCATTTTTCCGCTGTCATTTCAGCTCGGCCGGTTTAAAGGATAAGTTCATGCGTAGCCATTATTGCGGTGCCTTGAGTGCACAACACGTAGGTCAACAGGTTTCATTGTGTGGTTGGGTCAATCGTCGCCGCGATTTAGGCGGGTTGATTTTTGTTGATTTACGCGACCGCGAGGGCTTAGTGCAGGTATTCTTCGATCCTGATTTAACCGACCTTTTTGCTCAGGCTGCTGAATTACGCGCCGAGTTTTGTGTGAAAATTGAAGGCTCTGTGCGCGCCCGCCCTGATTCACAGGTCAATACCGAAATGGCGACAGGCGCTGTCGAAGTTTACGCATCTAGCCTGACTATCTTGAATAAATCGCCGGCGCTGCCACTGGACTTTAATCAGAACAACTCAGAAGAGCAGCGTCTGAAGTATCGTTACCTCGACTTACGTCGTCCGCTGATGAGCGACCGGCTGAAGTTCCGCGCCAAAGTCACGAGCTTTGTGCGTAACTTTATGGACAGCCATGGTTTCATGGATATCGAAACGCCAATCCTGACCAAAGCGACACCGGAAGGTGCCCGTGATTATCTGGTGCCAAGTCGCACGCACAAAGGCCAGTTCTTCGCATTACCACAATCGCCGCAGTTGTTTAAACAACTGCTGATGATGGCGGGCATGGACCGTTATTATCAAATCGTTAAATGTTTCCGCGACGAAGATTTACGTGCCGACCGTCAGCCGGAATTCACCCAAATTGATATCGAAACCAGCTTTATGACGGCGGTTGAAGTGCGTGCTGTCACTGAAAAAATGGCGCGTCAGCTGTTTAATGAAATGCTGCAGGTTGACCTCGGCGAATTCCCGCAAATGACCTACAACGAAGCGATGCGGTTGTATGGTTCCGATAAGCCGGACCTGCGTAATCCGATGTTCTTTGTCGACATCGCTGATTTGGTCAAAGACGTTGAATTTAAAGTGTTCTCTGCACCAGCGAATGACCCGAAAGGCCGCGTGGTGGCGTTAAAAGTGCCTGGCGCAGCTGAGAAAGTATCGCGCAAAGATATCGACGGCTACACCGCCTTTGTCGGTATCTACGGTGCTAAAGGTCTGGCCTGGCTGAAGGTTAATGACATCAATGCCGGCGCCGACGGCATCCAGTCGCCGGTGGCTAAGTTCCTTACGCAAGAAATCATCGCTGAGATCCTGCGCCGCACCGGCGCCGAAAATGGCGACCTGATTTTCTTTGGCGCCGACCGCTATAAAGTGGTGTGTGAAGCCATGGGCGCGCTGCGGCTGAAACTCGGTGAAGAACTGGGCCTGACCGTGCCGGGCTGGCGCCCGCTGTGGGTTATTGACTTCCCGATGTTTGAAGAAAACGACGATGGCAGTTTCTCGGCTGTGCATCACCCGTTCACCTCGCCGCTGGATACCGATGCGTTCCTGAATACGCCGATGGCAGAGCTGGATTTAGGCAATTTATTGTCAAATGCCTACGATATGGTGTTAAACGGCACCGAATTAGGCGGTGGCTCTGTACGTATTCATACTGCAGACGTTCAGGCCAAAGTATTCCAGCTGCTGGGGATCAGCGATGAAGAAGCCGCTGAGAAATTTGGCTTCCTGTTAGAGGCGCTGCGTTACGGTGCGCCACCACATGCCGGTCTGGCGTTTGGTCTGGACCGTCTGGTAATGCTGATGACGGGCGCGACGTCGATCCGTGATGTGATGGCGTTCCCGAAAACTGCCACGGCTGCTTGCCCGCTGACCGACGCACCAGGTTTTGCTAATCCACAGCAATTAGCTGAGCTTAGTGTGCAGGTTGTTGTTAAAGAACAGAAATAACTGCCGGCAGGCCTCGCCTGCTGCAACAGACAGCAACAGCGGCGACATCAGTCGCCGTTTTTTCTCGCGATGAGTTGCTCATCCACTCGTCAACTGACATGAACGGGCAGCGCAGTTTCGCTGCCGTTTGAACCATGGAGTACATGATGGCCGGACATAGTAAATGGGCCAATATGAAGCACCGCAAGGCGCGTCAGGATGCCAAAAAAGTCAAAATTTTCACCAAACTCATTCGCGAGCTGACCGTAGCTGCCAAACAAAGTCCTGATCCGGATGGCAATCCGCGTTTACGCACCGCTATTGCCAAAGCTTTAGTGAATAACCTGTCGCGCGATGTGATTGACCGGGCGGTGAAACGCGGCGCCGGTGACAGCGACGGCGAAAACTTTGAAGAGCTGGTGTACGAAGGTTATGGCCCAAATGGTGTCGCCATTATCGTTGAAACCCTGACCGATAATCACAAACGTACCGTGCAGGATGTGCGCAGCGCCTTCACCAAATATGGTGGCAATCTTGGCACCAATGGCTCAGTTTCTTATTTATTCAGCCGCCAGGGCATGTTGAGTTTTGCGCCGGGAGTTGATGAAGATCAGCTGATGGAATTAGCCTTGGATGCTGGTGCTGACGATGTAGTGATGCACGAAGATGGCTCCGCCGAAGTGTTGACTACACCAGAGGCCTTTGTTGATGTAAAAGAAGCGCTGGAGCGGGGTGGTTTAACTGCTGAACATGCTGAAGTCAGTCTGGTGCCGTCGACCAAAGCCGAGATCGGTGCTGATACTGTGGTCAAATTCTTTAAGTTAATTGATATGCTTGAAGATTTTGATGACGTGCAAAACGTCTACCACAATGCAGAGATTGCCGACGACGTGCTGGCGCTGGTGGAATAGTGCAGATTATTCTCGGCATTGACCCAGGCAGCCGACTGACTGGCTACGGTGTGATCCGGCAGTCTGGCAGCAAATTTGAATATATCGCCAGTGGCTGTATCCGTATGACGCTGACCGAGATGCCGGAACGGCTGAAGCAGATTTTTGACGGTGTCAGCCAGATTATTCAGCAAACGCAGCCGACCGTCTTTGCCATTGAACAGGTCTTTATGGCACGTAATCCCGATTCAGCGTTAAAGCTTGGGCAGGCGCGCGGCGCGGCGATAGTTGCCGCCAAGTTCGCTGGCTTAAATGTCTACGAATACTCCGCGCGACAAGTAAAACAATCGGTAGTCGGCACTGGTGCTGCAGCAAAAGAGCAGGTGCAGCATATGGTGAAATCGCTGCTGAAATTACCGGCAAACCCGCAGGCTGACGCCGCTGATGCTCTTGCTGTGGCGCTGTGCCATGGGCATACTCAGCAAAGTTTGTTGCACCTGGCCGGTCAGGCTAGCAAAACGGTGCGGGGGCGTTTGCGCCGCTAGTGTGCAACAGTGAGTTCCTCATTTTTAAATCTTCAGGCAGGTAAGCATGATTGGGCGTTTGCGCGGTATGGTGCTGGAAAAACAAGCGCCGGAAATTCTGCTGGAAGTCGGTGGTGTTGGCTACGAAGTACAGTTGCCTTTGACTAGTTTTTACAGCTTACCGGCCACCGGGCAGGAAGCCATTATTTATACCCATTTTGTCGTGCGCGAAGACGCGCAGCTGTTATACGGCTTCAGTTCAGTTGCCGAGCGTAGTTTGTTTCGTCAGCTGATTAAAGCCAACGGCATAGGCCCGAAAATGGCGCTGACCATTTTGTCAGGCCTGACGGCCAGTCAGTTTGTCCGCTGCGTACAAGCCAACGATATCAGTACTTTAGTCAAACTGCCCGGCGTCGGGAAAAAGACCGCCGAGCGTTTACTGGTTGAGATGCGCGACCGCTTAAAAGACTGGGGTTTAAATATTGATACGCCAGTGACCGACCATTTAGTATTAGGTGATGACGAAGTGCAGCAGTTTGCGCTACAGGACAGCCCGGAACAGGACGCGGTTGGCGCATTACTGAGTCTGGGTTACAGTCAGTCGCAGGCCGCAGCGGCAGTGAAGAAAATATTTAAAGCGGACTTAAGCAGCGAGCAGCTGATTAAAGCCGCATTAAAATCGATGATTTAACGAAAAGGCCGGCACCATGATTGAAGCTGATCGCTTAGTGGCCCCCACAGCCCGCATTGAAGAGGAAGTGATTGACCGGGCTATCCGGCCAAAATCGCTTGCCGACTATACCGGACAGGACCACGTGCGTGCCCAGATGGCGATTTTTATCGAAGCAGCACGTGGCAGGGGAGAGCCACTGGATCACTTGCTCATATTCGGTCCGCCGGGATTGGGCAAAACTACCCTCGCAATGATTGTCGCTAATGAAATGGGCGTCAACATCAAACAAACTTCGGGCCCGGTGCTGGAAAAGGCCGGCGATTTAGCGGCGCTCCTGACCAATCTCGAACCGAACGACGTGCTGTTTATTGACGAAATTCACCGGTTAAGTCCGGTAGTTGAAGAGATCCTGTATCCGGCAATGGAAGATTATCAGCTGGATATCATGATCGGTGAAGGGCCAGCCGCACGCTCTATTAAACTGGATCTGCCACCTTTTACGCTGGTAGGTGCTACGACACGTGCGGGCGCGCTGACTTCCCCGTTGCGCGACCGTTTTGGCATAGTACAGCGCCTCGAATTTTATAAAACCGAAGAATTAGCCACTATTGTGCAGCGTTCAGCTGATTTCTTAAACCTGCCGCTGGATTTGGCCGCCGCCACTGAGATCGCCCGACGCTCGCGCGGCACTCCGCGGATTGCGAACCGTCTGTTGCGCCGGGTACGCGACTTTGCGCAGGTAAAGTCGCAGGGCAAAGTTGATGTTGAAATCGCCAATCAGGCTTTGCTGATGGTCGATGTTGATGCGCAGGGTTTCGACTATATGGATCGCAAGTTAATCCTGGCGATCATTGAAAAGTTTATGGGCGGCCCGGTAGGGCTGGATAATTTAGCGGCCGCTATCGGTGAAGAAAAAGAGACTATTGAAGATGTGATAGAACCTTATTTGATTCAGCAAGGTTTTATTCAGCGCACACCACGTGGCCGGATCGCGTCGCAACATGCGTATCGTCACTTTGGTTTTGATTTACCGCAATCATCGAATTGATCAGAACAGACGGTACAACCCTTGGCAGTTCGGGATGATGTGTGGTTATTTAGCCAAAAAAAAACCGCTCAGGGAGCGGGCAATGCAACAAGTTGAAGTAAGACTTCAAAAAATCCAGGGAACATGTTAAGCAACCCGGTATCTGTCGCCAGATACCCAATCACTCTGTGAACTTCACTACAATTCAAAACCCTCGGTCTGAATCGTTGCGCTAGTGCAGAACACGAGCGCATTTTATGGATTTAGAATATTTACTTCAAACGAGAAAAACTACCTCAATCAATTAATAAAACTAATGCGAATATTCATGCAATATTCATGAATATTAAATTGTAATGTCTGAAATTCATATTTGGCGGCGCTTGCAGAAGCTTTAAAAATTGGTCTTACCAATCACTTCATTAAAAAAAATACTGTCACAAAAAACGGGTAAAAGCAGCATTTCATCGTTTACCTGATTCTGTTCATCGCGAATTCAGGAACTTCCGGCAAAGTGAGGCGTACTCATCGCTGAAATAACAGGCTGCAGCTGTTCAGTTCTGACTTTTTTTTACAAATGCCGACCTGGTGTTGTTGAGTTAAATCCGGGTGTCCAATATCATAGCGCCCAAATTTATAGCCATTTTCAGACGTTCAGAGGTATTTTCCGGTGGCAGGTCAGCTTTCAGTCCTAAGTCTTATTCTCGAAGCCAGTATTGTGGTGAAAATCGTCATGTTGATCCTGATGTCTGCTTCAATCGTGTCTTGGGCCATGATCATCCAGCGCAATAAAGCCCTGAGTCAGGCGCTTGATGAAAGCCGAAAATTTGAAGACCGTTTCTGGTCTGGTATTGATTTATCCAAGCTCTACAACGAAGTCAGCGCCCGCGCCAATGTTTCTGGAATGGAAGCTTTATTTAAAGCTGGCTTTAAGGAATTTGCCCGTCTGCACAAAACATCTGCTCGTTCGCCAGCAGCAGTGATGGAGGGCACGCAACGCGCGATGCGCGTCGGCTTATCCCGAGAAGTGGAACGCCTGGAAACACACTTACCATTTTTAGCAACAGTCGGCTCTATCAGTCCTTATATTGGTCTGTTTGGTACAGTCTGGGGCATCATGAATGCATTTATGGCCTTAGGTGCTGTGCAGCAAGCCACGCTGGCGATGGTGGCTCCGCCGATCGCCGAAGCCCTGATCGCTACCGCAATAGGCTTGTTTGCTGCGATTCCGGCAGTTATCGCCTACAACAAATTCTCCCATAGCGTCGAGCAGCTGGAAAACTCCTACGCCAACTTCGTTGAAGAGTTTTCAAACATCCTGCATCGTCAGGCTGTCAGCAGCGGAGACAATCACTAATGTACGTTCGAAAGAAACGCCGGATGGTGGCGGAAATAAACGTAGTGCCTTACATCGATGTAATGTTGGTACTGATGGTTATTTTTATGGTGACGACACCCATTATCACCCAAGGTGTGAAAGTAGAGCTGCCAAAGTCCAAAGCAGAACCCATCGAGCAGATGAAAGATAATAAAACCCCAATTATCGCAACGGTCGATGAAGCTGGTTTGTATTATTTCGAGAAAGACAGCGTGCAGAAAGGCCCGTTTAACGCCGAAGCTCTGCAGGCTGAAGTGATGAGTACGCTGACCATTGAGCCGGGTACGCAAGTCATTATCAAGGCGGACGGCCGGGTTGATTACAACTCAGTGATCCATCTGCTCAATATGTTAAAGGAAGCTGGCGCCCCCGCAGTTGGATTGATGACTGAAGACGTGGAGTCTAAGTAAGATGGATCCGGCGTTTAAAAAGGCGCTGCAGATATCAGCGTCTCTGCATCTGGCATTACTGTTAGCGCTTTTTGTTAATTTCAGTTTTTTCGAAAAAAACGAAGTAATAGTGGTTCCACTGTATTCGGCTTCCAATGCGCCTTTGCAGGCGAGCATGGTAGAAAATCCGAATCTGAAAGAGGCTGATAAGCCAACTCGCAAAAAACCTGAACCTAAGCCTGAACCGCCAAAACCAGAGCCTAAGCCGGAGGAACCGGAAGAGGATCCAAAGGAAGAGTTACAAAAGCTTGAAGAAGAGCGAAAACTTCAGGAACAAAAAGAAATTCAGGTCAAGAAAAAGCAAGAAGAAGCCAAAAAGAAAAAAGAAGAAGCAGATCTGGCATTAAAGAAGAAAAAAGAAAAAGAGAAACTGGATAAGCAGAAAAAAGAAGAAGAGCGCAAAAAAGCCGAAACCGAAAAGAAAAAGAAAGAAGAATTAGCCAAGAAAAAGAAAGAAGAAGATCTGAAAAAGAAAAAAGAGGCTGAAGCAAAGAAAAAAGCCGAAGCGTTGAAGAAGAAAAAAGCTGAAGAGAAAAAACGTAAACAGGAATTAGATAGAGCAGCAGAAGAAATGATGCTGGAAGATGAGCTGGCGGAAGAAGCAGATGAAGCACGACGTGCAGCTCGTCAAGGGCAGTTGCTGACAGAAAAACAACGTTATGTTGCAATGATTGTTGAACGTGTCCGTCAGAGCTGGTTCACTGACGATACGATGAATGGCAAAGAGTGCGTGATCGAGCTGAAACTGGCCAGCAATGGTTTTGTAACCAGCTTGAATATAGTAGGTGGTGACGCTGGTGTGTGTAATGCCGCAGTCAATGCAATTAACCGGGTTGGTCGTTTCCCGATGCCGGAAGATCCTGAGTTAAATCAGGAATTCCGTGAATTGAAATTACCGTTTAAGAAATAACACAGAGACGAGACTATATGAATTTCAGATGGATAACGAAGTCAGTGATTGCTGCTGCGGCACTCATCGCCAGCTGTGCTCAGGCTTCATTGGAAATTATTATTACTGAAGGTGTAGACAGCGCGCGCCCTGTGGCTATTGTACCTTTCGCCTTTGTCGGCGCGACTAAACCGAATCAGGATATCAGTCAGATAGTATCGGCTGACCTGATGCGCAGCGGCAAATTCAATCCCATTAATGCGATGCGGATGCCGCAGCAGCCGCAAAACAGCAGCCAGTTTAATGCCGCAGTCTGGGATCGGACCGGTGTTGAAGCGGTTGTAATGGGAACTATTAAAGAAGTTGGCATGGACCGCTACAGCATCAGCTATGAACTGGTGGACGTGGTGAAAGCAAAAGGTGGCGTCGGTCAGCCGATGATGAATGCAGCCGGACGTATCGTCGGAGGCACTAATCATATTTTGCATGCCAGCGAAATTACTATCACCGGCAAACAGTTCCGCCAATATGCACACCGCATGAGTGATGTGATCTATGAAAAACTGACTGGAGAGCGTGGCGCTTTCTCAACAAAAATTGCTTATGTGTTGGTTCGTGACCGCCAGGAATATCGTTATCAGCTAGTAGTTGCCGACTATGATGGTGAAAATGAGCAGGTTTTATTGCGGGCGAAAGAGCCTCTGATGTCACCAAGCTGGTCACCTGATGGTACCAAATTGGCTTACGTGACATTTGAACGCAAACAATCTCAGATCTATATTCAGGATGTTTATACAGCCCGTCGCAGTATCCTGACCTCGTTCAAAGGTATCAACGGTTCTCCGGTGTGGTCACCAGATGGCCGGAAAATGGCGATGACTTTGTCAAAAGACGGCAATTCAGAGATTTATGTAATGGACATCGCGACCAAAGCGCTGACTAAAGTTGCACCGCACCGGGCTATTGATGTAGAGCCAACCTGGGCACCTGATGGCAAGAGTATTTTATTTTCTTCAGAGCGCGGTGGACGGCCGCAACTTTATTCTGTAGAACTGGCTTCAAATCAGGTAACTCGTGTTACTTTTGAGGGCGAAATGAACTTGGCAGGCAAATATACGCCAAATGGTCAAGCAATAGTTATGGTAAACCGTACAAACGGTCAGTATAATATCGCCCGCATGGATAGAACTACAAAGTTTATGCAAGTGCTGACACGGACTTACCTGGACGAGTCACCAAGCATTGCGCCAAACGGCTCAATGATTATCTATAGTACTTTGCATGGTAGTAATACCCAAGTACTGGCACTGGTGTCCATGGATGGTCGCTTTAAAGCAAGGCTGCCAGCTACCAACGGCCGGGTTAAATCACCGGCCTGGTCGCCGTTTTTATAAAATACAAAAATTTGGTTAAATCGTAATACTAAGGACAACATCATGAACTTAAATAAAGTTTTAAAAGGTTTGTTAGTTGCTGTGCCAGTGCTGACTTTAGCTGCATGTAGCTCTAACAATGAAACTGACGCTGGCGATGCAAACGCAAACGCAAACCAGCCAGTAGTAGCAGACCAAGGTCTGAGCGATGCTGAACAACTGCGTCAACAGTTAGAAGCTCTGCGTCAGCAAAACACCATTTACTTCGACTTCGACAAGTCTGACATCCGTTCTGAATTCGCTTCAGTTCTGGACGCGCACGCTGCATTCCTGCGTGCTCGCACTACTATCTCTGTAACTATCGAAGGTCACACTGACGCTCGCGGTACTCCAGAGTACAACATTGCACTGGGCGAGCGTCGTGGTCAGTCAGTTCAGAAATACCTGGAAAACCTGGGTGTTGCTGCTGGTCAGATGTCAGTAGTAAGCTACGGTGAAGAAAAACCAGTTGACGCTGGCAACACTGAAGAAGCTTTCGCTAAAAACCGCCGCGCTGTTCTGGTTTACTAATTGAAGTTGTGAGTTTGCATGACCGTTAAGACGTCGCTTGTAACTGTATTCACGTTGGTCGCGGCTGCTGTGTCCGCAGATCCTGCTCCGGTAGCAGATCTGAGTCGCAGTAGTAGTCAAGGTATCTCTATTCAGACGACTGCACGCAGTGGTTCTGTCTCAGAGCGGCTTGCTGCTCTGGAACGAGTAGTGGATGCGCGGGCAGCCGCGCAGCTGGCAATGCAGCAACAGCTCGAGACTCTGTTAACAGAAGTCAGTGAGTTACGTGGCACGACGGAAGAGCACTCATACAAATTAGAACAGATATTACAGCAACAGCGGGATATCTATCAGGAAATTGACCGCCGGCTCGGTGGCTCTGCCGCAGGTCCTGTGTCTTCTCAGACGACAGGGCCGGCTCAGCAAGAAGCAGTAGTGCCAGCGGGCAATCCTGCAGCCGTTGTAGCAGCCGATGAGGCTGCTGCAGCGGAATCTGCAGCTACAACACCACAGGTCGCTGCAACCGGTCAGCTCAATGAAGCACAGGCTTATGAGCAGGCTATCAATTATGTCGTGAAAGACCGCAACTACGCGGCTGCAATCCCGGCATTTGAAGATTTTATCAAGACCTACCCAAATTCTGAATACACCTCGACCTCGCATTATTGGCTGGGGCAGCTGTATTATCAGAAAAACGAATTCGCCAAAGCCAAAACGCATTATGAGCGTGTGGTTAAACAGTTCCCGAACTCCAGTAAAGTTCCGGATGCCTTATTAAAGCTTGGATTGGTCGCGGATAAGCAGAACGATGCTGCGGCTGCGAAGAAATATTATAATCAACTAATAAAAAGCTTCCCCAAATCGAAGGCTGCGGCTACGGCAAAAGCCAAACTGGAATCCCGTTAAAACCGCGTTTACGCGGTTTTTTCTTATTTGCATTTTCTTCTGAGTCCAATTCTAAGCACCAGGCTTGGTTTGACCGGCCGTATTTTGGGTTTTGGTTTGTACTTAGTTCAAAACATTCAATAAAGTACTTTACGACAGAATCAGTTACTTCTTCGCCATAGTGCCGTTCTTTTAAGCAGTCAGCAGGCTAAAACGATGTTTTTGCCAGATTTTGGTTGCACTGCGCGTGTAAATAAGTAAGATATGCGTCCGCGAGAGGGGTCATTAGCTCAGCTGGTAGAGCAGCGGACTTTTAATCCGTTGGTCGATGGTTCGAATCCATCATGACCCACCACCTTTCGCCGTTTTAGTCTGAATTGGGTCATT
>SSFI01000045.1 GCA_008015325.1 Rheinheimera sp. | reverse complement strand
TAGCCCCTCCGCTTAGAATATGGTCTGGAGAATTCGGCTGGGGCTTATGCCCCAACCGATTTACTTCAGCATTTTACCCTTTATCTTTGCGACTATAGCTTTATCGCCTTCGTACCCTCACCCCATTCACATAGACACGCTATGTTCCCGGGGATTCGTGTCCTCATCGCCGCGCTATAATCGCAAAGCTCTCAGGTAAGCTTAGTCAGCTTTTTGGGCTGCTTTGAATGCTTCAGCCATAGCGTTACCACCAAAGTCAGCATCATCTTGCTTCTTGATAGTGTCCATAGCTTCTTTTTCTTCAGCTTCGAATTTCGCTTTGATTGACAGGCTGATTACGCGGTTTTTGCGATCAACACCCATCAGATGAGCTTCAACTTCTTCGCCAACTTTCAGTACTGTAGATGCATCTTCGATACGCTCACGAGCGATGTCTGATACACGGACATAACCTTCAACGCCGCCTTCCAGCATTACTGTAGCGCCTTTGGCGTCAACAGCAGTTACGTTGCCTTTAACGATAGCACCTTTTTTGTTATCAGCAAGGTAGCCGTTGAACGGATCTTCGTCTAATTGCTTGATGCCTAAAGAGATACGCTCGCGCTCTGGGTCAACTTGCAGTACAACGGCAGACACTTCGTCGCCTTTCTTGAATTCACGCACGGCGTCTTCGCCAGTTGAATTCCAGCTGATGTCTGACAGGTGAACCAGGCCGTCGATGCCGCCGTCCAGACCGATGAAGATACCGAAGTCAGTGATTGACTTGATCTTACCGGAAACGCGGTCACCTTTGTTGAAGCCTTTGGCAAACTCTTCCCATGGGTTAGCTTTACACTGTTTCAGGCCTAAAGAAATACGACGACGTTCTTCATCGATTTCCAGAACCATCACTTCCACTGAATCACCTAAGTTAACAACTTTAGATGGGTGGATGTTTTTGTTGGTCCAGTCCATTTCTGAAACGTGTACCAGACCTTCAACGCCTTCTTCGATTTCAACGAAGCAGCCGTAATCTGTCAGGTTGGTTACGCGACCAGTGATGCGAGCACCTTCTGGGTAACGAGAAGCGATAGCTGCCCATGGATCTTCGCCCATCTGTTTCAGACCCAGAGAAACACGTTGCTTCTCGCGGTCGAACTTCAGAACTTTTACCGGGATCTCGTCGCCAACATTGACGATTTCGCTTGGGTGCTTCACGCGTTTCCAAGCCATGTCAGTGATGTGCAGTAAGCCGTCTACGCCGCCCAGGTCAACGAATGCACCGTAGTCAGTCAGGTTCTTAACGATACCTTTGACTTCCATGCCTTCTTCCAGGTTTTGCAGCAGAGTATCGCGCTCAGCTGAGCTTTCAGATTCGATAACAGCACGGCGAGAAACCACAACGTTGTTACGCTTCTGATCTAATTTGATGACTTTGAACTCAAGTTCTTTGTGTTCTAAGTGCAGCGTGTCACGTACTGGACGGACATCGACTAATGAACCAGGCAGGAATGCACGGATACCGTCAACTTCGACAGTGAAACCGCCTTTAACTTTGCCAGTGATAACACCGATAACGGTAACTTTATCTTCACAGGCTTTTTCCAGGCGTACCCAAGATTCGTGACGTTTGGCTTTTTCGCGAGACAGTAATGTCTCACCGAAACCATCTTCAACTGCGTCCAGAGCTACGTCGATGATGTCACCAACGTTCACTTCAACTTCGCCAGCCAGGTTTTTGAATTGTTCAACCGGGATCGCAGCTTCAGATTTCAGACCGGCGTCAACCAGTACTACGTCTTTGTGGATTGCTACGATGGTGCCCTTAACGATTGAACCTGGGCGAGTTTCGATAGTTTTGAGGCTTTCCTCAAATAATTGTGCAAAATTTTCAGTCATTTTTCACTGTTTCGGTTAGTTGCTCCACCTTAGGTCCATATTGGGTGGGGTTGCTTAATTTACCGCGAGGCATCCATGTCTGCGGCTGTCCAAAGTAATGTCAGGCCTGGTTCAACTGCTTCTTCATGAAGCTCAGGACTTCTGCCAACACTTGTTCAATAGATTTATCGGTCGAATCCAGCAGGTACGCATCAGCAGCCGGTTTTAGCGGCGCCACAGCACGATTCATATCGCGCTCGTCCCTTGCCTGAATTTCGCTCAAAAGGTCGCCGATGTTAACATCATGGCCCTTTTGTTTCAACTCTAAATAACGCCGTCTGGCGCGCTCTTCGGCCGCGGCGGTTAAGAAGATTTTCACCTCGGCACCGGGGAAAACCACAGTGCCCATGTCGCGGCCATCAGCCACCAGGCCAGGCGCTTCGCGAAAGGCGCGCTGACGGCGCAATAAGGCTTCGCGAACCCGCGGTAATGAGGCAATTTTTGAGGCGACGGAGCCTACTTCTTCGGTGCGGATAGTATGAGTAACGTTTTCACCTTCGAGTGTAATGCGCACATTACCGGTATCGTCGGAATTAAACTGTACATCAAGGTGTGCAGCCAGTGGTTGCAGAGCTTCTTCGTCATCTGCAGCGATGTCATGATGCAGTGCTGCGAGCGCCAGTACCCGGTAGATTGCACCGCTGTCGAGCAGGTGCCAGCCCAGTTGTTGGGCGACCAGACGGCAAATTGTGCCTTTACCGGAACCGCCGGGGCCGTCAATCGTGATGACCGGAATACTCTGCATGCTGCCTCCAGATAACTGGTAAAACCACTAAAGGCCGGCATTATACAGACAAATGTTAAAAAAAGCGCGGTTTCTCTAAGAAAAACCGCGCCTTAGCTTCTTTATAGACCGGTTACGCGTTTTAGGTTGCTAAGCCGCTAAACACTTCAAAATACTGCGGAAATGTCTTACGGGTGCAATCCGGATCTTCGATGGTTACACCACAATCAGCAAAAGCCAGCATCGAGAAACACATCGCCATCCGGTGGTCGTTGTAGGTGGCGATACTGGCGTGTTGAATTTGCGCTGGCGGTGTCACTTTTAAATAGTCTTCGCCTTCTTCAACTTCAGCACCGACCTTACGGAGTTCCGTCGCCATTGCATGCAAGCGGTCAGTTTCTTTGACGCGCCAGTTATAGACATTGCGGATCAGTGTCGGCCCTTTAGCGAATAACGCTGTCGTAGCAATGGTCATTGCCGCATCCGGAATAGCGTTGTAATCCCGGTCAATGCCATTTAACTGGTTTCGCGTAACCGAAATGTAATCATCGCCCCATTCCACAGTTGCGCCCATCGCTTCAAGTGCGTCAGCAAACCGAATATCACCTTGTACTGCATGTTTACCAATGCCTGACACTTTGACACTGCCGCCAATTGCAGCTGCCGCGAGGAAATAACTGGCAGACGACGCATCGCCTTCAACCAGCCAGTTGCCCGGTGACACATATTGTTGCCGCCCAGTAATGACAAACTTCTGATAATTCTGGTTATCGACAGTCACACCGAAGCGGTTCATCAATGCCAGCGTGATATCGATGTACGGTTTAGATACCAAGTCACCAACGATCTCGATTTCACTGTCGGCAGCTAATAAAGGTGCGACCATCAATACTGCAGTTAAAAACTGGCTGGAAATACTGCCGTCTATTTTTACAGTGCCGCCACGCAGGGCTTTGCCGCTGATCTGCAGCGGTGGAAAACCCTCCTGCTGCAAATAGCTTATATCGGCATCCAGCTGGCGCAGCGCGTCCACTAAATGGCCAATAGGTCTTTCGTACATCCGCGGCTCGCCGGTAAGCGTCACATCCACATTTGAAGCTGCCAGCGCAGCCGTTAATGGCCGCATCGCAGTGCCGGCATTCCCGAGAAAAAGCTCCAGCGGCGCCGGATGATTGAATAGACCACCGAGGCCCTGCACCACGCACTTGCTTTTGCATTCGGACAGCTGATAAGACACGCCTAGGGCGGTTAACGCATTGAGCATATGTTCGATGTCGTCGCTGTGCAGCAGATTGCTGATGCGGGTTTCGCCCTCAGCCAGCGCTGCCAGCAGCAACACCCGGTTGGAAATACTTTTAGACCCAGGTAAATGCACTGTACCCTGAACGCCGTTGATTTTCTGCAGAGTTAAGGTCTTCATCAGCCGTTCACCCGCTCAAATTCGCGCATGAAAGTGACCAGCGTTTGCACACCTTCCAGCGGCATCGCGTTGTAAATGCTGGCGCGCATGCCGCCAACCATCCGGTGGCCTTTCAGCGCCAGCAAACCATTGGCTTCAGCTTCAGCAACGAACTTGTCGTTGAGACGCTCATCGGCTAATAAAAACGGCACATTCATCCAGGAACGGTAACGCGTATCCACATCATTGCGATAAAAATCGCTTTGGTCGACATAGTTGTACAGCGTTTGCGCCTTCAGCTGATTAAGCTTGCCCATCGCTTCGACGCCGCCCTGACGCTTCAGCCACTGGAACACCAACCCAGCCAGATACCAGGCATAAGTTGGTGGTGTGTTAAACATTGAGTCGTTTTCTGCGGCCAGGCGATAATCCAGGACTGCAGGAATTGCTGCACCGGCCGGCGGTAATAAGTCTTCGCGCACCAGCGCCAGCGTCAAGCCTGAAGGACCGATATTTTTCTGCGCGCCGGCATAAATGACGCCGTAACGACTCACGTCGATAGGCCGCGATAAAATGGTTGAAGATAAATCTGCCACCAGCGGCACTTGTGTTGGCGGTAAATCAGTGAATTCGAGGCCATCAACGGTTTCGTTCGGACAAAAATGCACAAAAGCGGATTTTGCATCCAGATGCCAGTCGGCTGCTGCTTTGAGGCTACGCAGGCCATCTTCGGTTTTCTGCGCAATGCTTTGCACCGCAATAGTGCCAAATTTGTGTGCTTCTTCTGCCGCAGCTTTGGACCAGGCGCCGGAGACGATGTAGTCCGCGCTCTGCCCGGCTTTGAGTAAATTCAGCGGCACCGCAGAAAACTGGCCGCGGCCGCCACCGTGCATAAACAGCACTTTGTAATTGGCCGGCACCTGCAATAAATCACGTAAATCCTGCTCAGCCTGTGCCGCGACTTTGATAAAGTCTTTGCCACGATGGCTCATTTCCATAATGGAACAACCCCGGCCATGCCAGTTGATCAGCTCTTCCTGCGCTTGCTGCATCACTTCTACCGGCAACATGGCCGGACCGGCACAAAAGTTATAGGTCGTCATTTTTACCTCATTGCGTCAAACATAATATTCGCGGATTGAAAGCGGCTTGGGACCTGGCGTCAGACTTTGGCGGTTTTGTTATTATCGAAGTACCGGCACTGCAGCAATTTTCGCCATCTGGATGGCTCTTTTTATGGGATCACTGTATCGCATTTTTCGACTGGCAGAAACCCGCAGACAGAAAAAAGGCACCCGCAGGTGCCTTTTCGTTTTACTCTTCGGAGTCGTCCGCTTCGTCCGCCTCGACTTCAACATCGACGCGGCTCTGCGCATCCAGCTGCTGCACTTCTGCTTCTGCCGCGGCCAGCTCCTCAGCATCCTGAATTTCGTCGATACGTTGTACGCCCACGACTTTTTCATTTTCCTGAGTACGGATCAGAATGACACCAGCGGTATTACGACCGACTTGTGACACTTCTTTCACGCGTGTCCGCACCAATGTGCCTTTGTTAGAAATCAGCATGATTTCATCAAGCGCGTTAACCTGCACGGCGCCAACCACCAGACCATTACGCTCTGATACTTTGATGGAAACCACGCCCTGCGTTGCACGGCTCTTCTCTGGATACTGGTCTAACGGTGTGCGTTTGCCATAACCGTTTTCAGTGACAGTCAGAATAGCGCCATCCGACTTCGGCACTATTAATGACACCACAGAGCCGTTTTCACGCAGTTTGATACCACGAACGCCCGTTGCCGTGCGGCCCATGCCACGGACCTGTTCTTCATGGAAACGGACCACTTTACCGTCATCCGAGAACAGCATGATTTGGCTGTTGCCATCCGTGATATCGACACCAATCAACTGATCGCCTTCGTTCAGGTTCACGGCGATAATGCCGTTCGAACGTGGCCGTGAGTATTCGGTCAGCGCGGTTTTCTTCACAGTGCCGTTAGCGGTTGCCATAAAGACAAACTTGCCTTCTTCGTATTCACGTACCGGCAGAATGGCCGTGATGCGCTCGTTTTCTTCCAGCGGTAACAGGTTAACGATAGGTTTACCGCGCGCCTGACGCGATGCCAGCGGCAGTTGATAGACCTTCAGCCAATACAGGCGGCCACGGTCTGAGAAGCACAAAATAGTGTCATGCGTGGAAGCGATCAGTAACTGGTCGACGAAGTCTTCGTCTTTGACTGTAGTCGCGGCTTTACCACGACCACCACGACGCTGCGCTTCATAGTCGGTCAGCGCCTGATACTTGGCGTAGCCTAAGTGCGACAGCGTCACGACGACATCTTCTTCGGCAATTAAATCTTCCATGTTGATATCCAGCGCATTGTCCTGGATCTCAGTGCGGCGGGCATCACCATACTGGGCCTTGGCGGCTTCCAGCTCTTCACAAATCACTTCCATCAGGCGTACTGAACTTGCAAGGATATGGAGTAACTCAGCGATTAAATCCAACAGCTCTTTGTATTCGCCGAGGATTTTCTCGTGTTCAAGGCCGGTTAATTTATGCAGACGTAAATCCAGGATGGCCTGAGCTTGTTGTTCCGTCAGGTAATAATAACCATCACGGATGCCAAAATGCGCTTCCAGCCATTCTGGCCGGGCCGCACTTTCACCGGCGCGCTCCAGCATTTCCTGCACGTTACCAAGCTTCCAGCCGCGTGAAACTAAACCAGATTTGGCATCTGACGGGCTGTTAGACGTTTTAATCAGTTCGATGATTTCGTCGATGTTGGTCAGGGCAATCGCCAGACCTTCTAAGATATGGGCGCGGTCGCGGGCTTTTTTCAGGTCGTACACGGTACGGCGCGTCACCACTTCACGGCGGTGCAGCACGAAACACTCAAGAATTTCTTTCAGGCCCAGTAACTTCGGCTGGCCCTGATCCAGTGCCACCATGTTGATACCAAACACAGTTTGCATCTGGGTATTGGCGTACAAATGATTCAGCAGCACATCGCTGGATTCGCCGCGCTTGACTTCAATGACGATGCGCATGCCGTCTTTGTCCGACTCGTCGCGCAGCGCACTGATGCCTTCAATACGTTTTTCTTTCACCAGCTCGGCGATTTTTTCAATCAGACGCGCTTTGTTAACCTGATACGGAATTTCAGTGACGACAATTGACTCACGGCCGGATTTGTCATCCGTTTCGATATGGGTTTTGGCACGGATATAGACTTTGCCGCGGCCAGTGCGGTACGCCTCTTCGATGCCACGGCGGCCGTTGATAATAGCGGCGGTCGGGAAATCCGGGCCCGGGATGTGTTCCATCAGTTCAGGGATAGTGATGTCGGGATTGGCGATGATTGCGAGGCAAGCGTTAATCACTTCAGTGATGTTGTGTGGCGGAATGTTTGTCGCCATACCAACCGCGATACCGCTGGAACCATTGATCAATAAGTTTGGAATTTTGGTCGGCAATACGGCCGGGATTTGTTCAGTGCCGTCGTAGTTCGGCACAAAATCCACCGTTTCTTTGTCTAAATCAGCCAGCAATTCCTGGGTGATTTTGGCCATCCGCACTTCGGTGTAACGCATGGCTGCTGCGGAGTCGCCGTCAACTGAACCGAAGTTGCCCTGGCCATCAACCAGCATATAACGCAAAGAAAACGGCTGGGCCATCCGGACTATAGTGTCATACACAGCGCTGTCGCCGTGCGGGTGGTATTTACCGATGACGTCACCGACCACACGGGCAGATTTTTTGTAGGCCTTATTCCAGTCGTTACCGAGTTCTTTCATCGCAAACAAAACACGGCGATGCACTGGCTTTAAACCGTCGCGCACATCCGGCAACGCCCGGCCGACGATTACGCTCATCGCGTAATCCAGATAAGAGTTCTTTAATTCTTCTTCAATATTGATGGGAACAATTTCTTTGGCCAGATTTGTCATAAAAAGCGTTATATCCCTTAAAATCAGTGGGTTGGCTTGCGTATAGTTGTTATCTCGGCAAACCACGAACCGTCGATTCTAACACAATAGCGCCATGTTTCCATGATCATCTGTGGCAAGTTTTTCCTGCTGGTTTTGTCGGTGCATTGCGTGTTCAGACTAAGCCTTTATAATGGCCGCAAATTTCTCCCGGACTGCCTTATGACTGAGTTCACTTCCCCCGCGCCTGCCAATGTCGATCAGGCTGAAATTAATAAGTTTAATGAGCTGGCTTCCCGTTGGTGGGACCCGGCCGGTGAATTTAAACCGCTGCATCAGTTAAACCCGACCCGGCTCAGTTATATCAGTGATCAGGTGCAGGGTTTATTCGGCAAGCAGGTGATTGATGTTGGCTGTGGCGGCGGTATTCTGGCCGAAAGCATGGCCAAAGCCGGTGCCGTAGTGACCGGCATTGATATGGCACCGGAATCTCTGGCGGTCGCGAAGCTACACGCGCTGGAAGCCGGCGTCAGCGTCAGTTATCAACAAAGCACCGCAGAGCAGTTTGCTGCAGCGCATCCGGCGCAGTTTGAGCTGGTGACCTGCATGGAAATGCTTGAGCACGTGCCGGCACCTGCTTCTGTTGTGCAAGCCTGTGCTGATTTAGCCGCGCCAGGCGCCACCCTGGTATTTTCCACCCTCAACAAAACTGCCAAAAGTTATCTGTTTGCCATTCTTGGCGCCGAGCATCTGCTGAAACTGGTGCCCAAAGGCACGCACGATTTCCAGAAATTTATCCGCCCTTCTGAATTGATGCGTTTTATTGAAGCGGCCGGTCTGGAGCTGGTTGATTGCACCGGTCTGCACTATAACCCGCTGAATCAAAGCTTCCGCATCGGTGAAGGCGTGGATGTGAATTATTTCGTAGTGGCACGTAAACCATGTTGATTTCTGTGAAAACCGGTCAGGCGCTGCGCGAGCCTAAAGCTGTGTTGTTTGATTTAGACGGTACTTTAGTTGACACCGCCGATGATTTAGGTGCGGCGCTCAATCATGTGCTGGTCAAATATGGTGTTGCGCCTGTATCAGCAACACAATACCGACCTGTGGCGTCGCATGGCGCTAAAGGTTTGTTAGAGCTGGGTTTTGGTCAATCACTGCATGAGTTTCCCTTCACGACGTTGCGCAATGAGTTACTCGACTATTATCAGCAGAACTTAACAGTCCACAGCAAGCTGTTTGGCGGCGCCGACGAATTTCTTCCGCTGCTGAGCGATCGCGAGATCCCATGGGGCATTGTCACCAATAAGCCTTATAAGCTGGCGACTGCCATGCTCAGACAAATGCGCGGCATGGAGCAGTGCCAGATTCTGCTGGGTGGCGACAGCTTACATCAGCGCAAACCGAGCCCCGTGCCGTTGTGGGTCGCCGCGCATAAAATAGGCGTGGCGGCAGCGGACTGCTGGTATATCGGCGATGCCGAGCGTGATATTGAAGCAGCGAACCGGGCCGGCATGACCTCTGTTATCGCCGACTATGGTTTTATCGCTGCCACCGACACGCCAGAGCTGTGGGGAGCCGATTGCCGGGTTGCTAATTTACTGGCGCTAAAACCGGCATTGTAATTCGTTGCCACAGACCTGGTTAAACCGCCATCCCGGCGGTTTTGTTTTTAAGGCGACGCAATTAGTGCTTACCTGATATTTACCGGTTTATTTACCGATGGTTTGCAGCGATGCTCAGCTTTTCAGCAGCCGTCTGGCCGCATGCTGTTTGCTTTTCAGGCAGTACTTTTTAATTTTTAACCGATCAATTTAATTCTGTTTTTTTTATGCCGATCGCTTGCTTCCTGCGATCCGTTCAACTGCTCACAGCTGACAAGTTAGTGACCACTGACATAGCAAAAATCAAGCCCATTTTAGAGAAATTTTTAGGGTTGCATTCGAATTTGATCCACCTTATCTTGTGATTCGTTATGCTTTTAGCCCTATATCTAGTGCTTCCGGTTTTTTCGCCACCATAGGCGCCGGACAGCCCTTCTCTTGCGGGCAGGCAGCCTGACAGCAGTCAGCGACAACCCTAAAAATTACAACTAAGACGGAACTCTTTCGCAATGAATCAGCCATTATACGTAACCAAAAGAGACGGTACCCGCGAACCTCTGGACCTGGATAAAATTCACCGCGTCATCGACTGGGCGGCCGAAGGTCTGCAAAACGTATCGGTCTCTCAGGTTGAACTGAAATCTCACATTCAGTTTTACGATGGCATCAAAACTGCGGATATCCACGAAACTATTATTAAAGCTGCGGCCGATCTGATCTCCAAAGAAACGCCGGACTATCAATACATGGCAGCCCGTCTCGCGGTGTTCCACCTGCGTAAAAAAGCCTACGGCCAGTTTGAGCCGCCAAAGCTGTACGACCATGTGGTGCAGATGGTGGAAAACAAACGTTACGACGCCCACATTCTGGCCGATTACAGCAAAGCAGAAATCGACCAGATCGACAGTTTTATCGACCACAGCCGTGACATGAACTTCAGCTACGCTGCTGTGAAGCAGCTCGAAGGCAAGTACCTGGTGCAAAACCGCGTCACAGGTCAGATTTATGAAAGCGCCCAGTTTCTCTATATTCTTGTCGCGGCCTGTCTGTTTGCCAACTATCCAAAAGCGACGCGACTGGATTACCTGCGCCGTTTCTATGATGCGGTGTCGCTGTTTAAGATTTCCCTGCCAACGCCGATTATGTCAGGCGTACGCACCCCAACCCGCCAGTTCAGCTCTTGTGTGCTGATTGAATGTGGTGACAGCCTGGATTCGATTAATGCCACTTCAAGCGCTATCGTCAAATACGTCAGTCAGCGCGCTGGTATCGGCATCAACGCTGGCCGTATCCGTGCACTGGGTAGCCCAATTCGCAATGGCGAAGCCTTCCATACCGGCTGTATTCCGTTTTACAAACACTTCCAGACCGCAGTAAAAAGCTGCTCACAAGGCGGCGTGCGCGGTGGTGCAGCCACGCTGTTTTACCCACTGTGGCATTTAGAAGTGGAAAGCCTGCTGGTACTGAAAAACAACCGTGGCGTCGAAGAGAACCGCGTGCGTCACCTCGACTACGGCGTGCAGTTCAACCGCCTGATGTATCAGCGCCTGATTAAAGACGAAATGATCACATTGTTCAGCCCATCAGACGTACCAGGCCTGTACGATGCGTTTTTCGAAGATCAAGACTTGTTCGAGCAGCTGTATGTCAAATACGAAAACGACGGTTCCATCCGCAAAAAACGCATGAAAGCGCTGGAACTGTTCACGCTGTTTATGCAGGAGCGCGCTTCAACTGGCCGCATTTACTTGCAAAACGTTGACCATTGCAACACGCACAGCCCGTTTAATCCGAAGTTTGCGCCGGTACGTCAAAGTAACCTTTGCCTGGAAATCGCGCTGCCGACTAAGCCATTAAACGACGTCAACGATCCAAACGGTGAAATTGCGCTTTGTACACTTTCAGCCTTCAACCTTGGCGCTATTGAGCATTTAGGTGAACTGGAAGAGCTGGCAGAATTAGCAGTGCGTGCTCTAGACAGCCTGCTGGACTATCAGGACTACCCAATTCCGGCCGCATTCCAGGCATCGATGAACCGCCGCACCTTGGGCGTTGGCGTCATCAACTATGCATATTATCTGGCGAAAAATGGCGTCAAATACTCAGACGGCTCTGCCAATGCTCTGACACACCGCACTTTTGAAGCCATTCAGTATTACCTGATGAAAGCGTCTAATAAACTGGCGCAGGAATTTGGCCCATGCCCGCTGTTTAACGAGACCACTTATTCTGAAGGTATCATGCCGATTGATACCTACAAAAAAGACCTGGACAAAGTCTGTAACGAAGCGCTGCAACTCGACTGGGAGCAACTGCGTAAAGACGTGGTCAAGCATGGTCTGCGTAACTCCACTTTGTCTGCGCTGATGCCTTCAGAGACATCGTCGCAAATCAGTAATGCGACCAACGGTATTGAACCACCACGCGGCCATATCAGTATCAAAGCCAGTAAAGATGGCATTCTGAAACAAGTGGTACCGGAATACGAACGGCTGAAAAACCAGTATGAATTACTCTGGGATATGCCAAACAATGACGGTTATATCAGCCTGGTGGCCATCATGCAGAAATTCGTTGACCAGACCATTTCCGCCAACACCAACTATGACCCGGCCAAGTTCGACGGTGGCAAAGTACCAATGAAGGTGTTGTTAAAAGACTTGCTGACTGCCTACAAACTCGGCGTCAAAACCATGTACTACCACAACACCCGTGATGGTGCATCAGATGTGCAGGAAGATATCAAACCTGCCGCTGCGGAAGATGACGGTTGCGCCGGCGGCGCCTGTAAGATCTGATGAC
>SSFI01000079.1 GCA_008015325.1 Rheinheimera sp. | reverse complement strand
AATTTTACCTCTACACTAGGAATTCCGCTTACCTCTCCCAATTTCTAGCTATACAGTATCAAATGCAGTTTCAGGGTTGAGCCCTGAGATTTCACATTTGACTTATATAGCAGCCTACGCATCCTTTACGCCCAATAATTCCGAACAACGCTTGCACCCTCTGTATTACCGCGGCTGCTGGCACAGAGTTAGCCGGTGCTTCTTCTGTTGGTAACGTCAAGGCTGTGTACTATTAACACACAACCCTTCCTCCTCGCTGAAAGTGCTTTACAACCCGAAGGCCTTCTTCACACACGCGGCATGGCTGGATCAGGCTTGCGCCCATTGTCCAATATTCCCCACTGCTGCCTCCCGTAGGAGTCTGGACCGTGTCTCAGTTCCAGTGTGGCTGATCATCCTCTCAAACCAGCTAGGGATCGTCGCCTTGGTGAGCCATTACCTCACCAACTAGCTAATCCCACGTAGGCGCATCCGATAGCATGTGGCCCGAAGGTCCCACACTTTGGTCCGTAGACATTATGCGGTATTAACAGTCGTTTCCAACTGGTATCCCCCTCTATCGGGTAGCTTCCTACGCATTACTCACCCGTCCGCCGCTAGGTCCGAAAACCCCGCTCGACTTGCATGTGTTAGGCCTGCCGCCAGCGTTCAATCTGAGCCATGATCAAACTCTTCAATTAAAAGTTTTGCTCAGTTTACTGACTAAATAAATTGACTATATAGTCACTCAACTGAAGATTTATTCGTATCACGCGAATCATCTCCAACGAGTGCCCACACAGATGATTGATTGCTAATTGTTAAAGAGCTGCCGTTTTACTTAACGGCGAAAGTCGTTGCTTATCAACTACTTTCAGAATCTATCGCGTTTGATTTTTTCGTTTCCGAATCCGTCGTCGCTGTCGATGGAGCGCATTATAGAGAGATCAAAACCGATCACAAGATCTTTTTTACAGAATGATGATCGTTTGATGTTTTTTTCAACAAACCTGCTTTTATTGTCGAATTTACCAGCAATGATTGGCTAATAAATAGGATCCGGCCGGATCTATTTGCCGATCTCCCTTCGGCATCAAACTTGCTCGTTCCCGCGCAACGGGTCTACATCGATTGCTTTTATGCCCGCTTTAGTTTGAGATACAGCCCTTTGCAGGGAATAGTAGAGATTCATCGCGGGAGCCGATCAATGAGTACGTCACCATCAGAGCACACGCAGCAACATATAGTAGTGATTGACGATAATCGGGAACTGCGCATGGCAGTCCGCTTTGTATTAGAGGATCAGGGCTACCGTGTCAGTGAACTGGAAAACCCGGTACAACCCCGTGATGTGTTAACAGCATTACAACCAGACCTGATCTTGCTAGATATGAACTTTCAGCTGGACACCACATCCGGCGAAGAAGGCCTGCGCTTTTTGCGTTATTTACAACAGCACTATTGCGAAATCCCGGTGATCGCGATGACCGCCTGGTCGAACACACAGCTGGTGGTGCAGGCTATGCAAGCCGGTGCCGGTGACTTTCTGGAAAAACCCTGGCAGAACCAGCGGTTGTTACAGATCCTGCAGCAACAGCTAAAACTCAGCCGGTTAAAAGCGGAAAACCGCGCACTGATCCGCCAGCTCGATGGCCAACAGAATGAACCGGCCAGAGAGCTTAGTTGGCGCAGCCCGGCAATGTGCCGGTTAATGCAACAGCTGCGCACAGTGGCTGATACTGATGCAACAGTATTACTGACCGGCGAAAATGGTACCGGTAAAAGCCAACTGGCACATTGGTTACACCAACACTCTGGTCGCAGCCAGGGTCCACTGATCTCCGTCAATATGGCCGCTATCCCGGAAGCACTTTTTGAAAGCGAGTTATTCGGTCATAAAAAAGGCGCATTCACCGATGCAAAAGAGTCGAGGGTTGGCCGCTTCACGCTGGCCACAGGTGGTAGCTTATTTTTGGATGAAATTGCCTGCTTACCGCTGGCACAACAAGCGAAGTTGTTGCGTGTACTGGAAACCGGCGAATATGAGGTGGTAGGCTCCAGTCAGACACAGCTCAGCAATGCCAGACTCATTTCAGCGACCAATGCTGATTTTACAGCGTTAATCCGGCAAGGCTTATTTCGCCAGGATCTATATTATCGCCTCAACACGCTGGAGTTTCGTATTCCGCCCCTCAGGGAAAGACCAGAAGATATCGCACCGCTCACAGAACACTTTTTATATCAGCACGGCTTACGTTATCACAAGCCCGGCTTACGCCTAGCGGCCAGCGCACAACAACAGCTGATGCAATACGCATGGCCCGGTAACTTACGCGAACTAAGCCATTTATTAGAGCGTGCGGTGTTACTCTGTCAACAAAGTCAGATAGAGCTCAGCGATTTACATCTGCCATATCAGGCACAGCAGCCGGTGGTTCAGCAGCAGTCAGCTCCCGGCGATACGGTCAATGTGGGAATGCCGGGCAACGAACTACCGCAACTGACTTTAGAACAAGCCGAGCTACAGCTGATCAAACGCGCACTGGCCCAACATCCGGCCAACAAACAAAAAGCGGCCGATCAATTGGGTATTACTAAATCCTCTTTATACCGGCGGCTGGAAAAATATGGCCTGGTTTAATCAGTGCCTCGAACGGCAGACCGCCGTACAAAGCAGCCTGGCTTTGTTATTGGCATTCTCACTGGCAGTTCTGGTCTGCTGGCTGTGGCCTGTCTGGTGGGTCTGGTTGCCCACAGGCCTGACTTGCTGGTGGTTCTGTCGGTTTAACTTACTAAACCGCCGGCAATTATTGTCGGCATTTCGCCGCGCCAGCGTGCAGCTTGATGCTTTGCAATTGCAGGATTACAGCCTGCAAGCCAAACCCGCATATGCCAGCGGCATCGCGGCGGAATTTCAGCAACAACTACAACAGCTATCCGCTCAGCTGCAGCAGCGCAAAAGTTTTTTTGATGAACAACAGTTTTTGTTATACCGCTTAATCGACCAGCTGAATACGCCCATTCTGGTACTGAACCACAAAGCCCAGCTCAGTTATGCCAACGAACAATTTCAGTTGCTATTCGGCCAGCCCTGGCAAAGTTTAAAACATAGCAGCGCCGCCAGCTTGGGTTTAGAAGCAGTACCGCAATGGCAATTCAGCGCTGCGGATCGCCGCCAGCAATGGCAAATCCGCCACAGCCGCTTTGTTGATCAAGGCGAACGCTATCAGTTGCTGGTGTTTATTGATATTGAACTGGCGCTGCGGGAAAGTCAGTTACAAGCCTGGCAGCAGTTAATCCGGGTGCTCAGTCACGAGATCCACAACTCACTGACGCCAGTCCAGAGTCTGACCGAGTACTTACTGCAGAAAACGGTGCCAGGCCGGGAACAAGATGCTTTACAGCTGATCCGCGAACGCAGCCGGCATTTGCAGAATTTTGTCGGCCGTTATGCGCAGCTCAGCAAACCGCTCAGTGTGCAGTTGCAACCAGTGCAATCCGAGGCTTTAGGCCAAAGCCTGCAGCTGCTCTATCCGCATGCGGGTTTGCAGCTATCGGGGCCGGCGCTGAGCTTTCAATCCGACCCGATCCTGCTGCAGCAACTGCTAATTAACTTGCTGAAAAACGCCATCGAAGCCGGTAGCCCGGCTGGCACGCTGGAACTCAGGTTCAGCCAACAGCCAAATCATCTCTGTATTCAGCTGTTGGACCAGGGCCATGGTGTATCGAACACCGCTAACTTATTCGTACCGTTTTACACAACTAAACCGCAAGGCCAGGGCATTGGGTTGGCGCTTTGCCGGCAAATTGCGCGCACACTGGGCGGGGAATTAACCCTGACGAATCGCAATGACGGCATTGTCGGCGCCTGTGCCTGTTTGCTCCTGCCCCTTAATCCGGCAGGTGCTGCCGGCGACGAGCCGATAACACCAGCTACAGCCTGATTGCCGCAGCAGGTACATCGTGATCAGGCCAATCAACAGATACCCAGCTCCACAACTGAAAACCATCTCTGCTGGCTCCTGAGTGCAACATACCTGCCACCGGCATCATAAAAGATCCAAGCAACAAACTCACTTGCACCAGGCGCTTGAGCTGGTACTGCCAGCCCGGCATCGACAATACCGATGCGGCTAAACAACACCTAAATCATTCGCCAGCGAAACCGGACCAGCGGTCCGATTTCGGAATATGCCGTCCGGTTCCGGACGTTTTTAATATGACTAAATCGAACATATCACATATCCATCTGATTAATATGAAGTTAATTTGTGGCATCAATCTTGTTTGCACTTTTAGTGATTAAAAGTTTTTAGCGGTGCCGCCGCTGTCATTCTCCCTGGATGCACCGGTGGCCCGTTTTAACTATCACCAGCTGCGCCGCGGCGAGGATAACAAATGGACATCAAACTCAATAAATCCAAACAGCGCTGGAAACAACCAGCGATTGCGGTTGGTATCCTGAGCGGCTTGCTGTTGGTTGGTCGCCTGATTGCATCGCCGGTCGCGGACCAGCAGGTTAACCGCAGCCAATTGCTGCTCAGCACCGTGAAACGCGGTGATCTGCAGGTCTCCGTCGATGGCTATGGCGTGTTACGTTCGAACAGACAACGTTTAATCTCCGCCGAAAGCCCGGCCACTGTGGCAGAGATCTTACTGCGCCCTGGTGCTGAAGTGCTGGCTGACTCGGTGATCCTACAGTTGCAGGACCCACAATTACAGCAGGAACTCGACACCGCCAGCATGGCTGTTAGCCGTCAGCGGGCGGCACTTAAACGGGGCCAGCTGGCTAACCAGCGCGAAATCCTGGCAGAAGAGGCTGTTTTGGCCGAACTGACCGCGCAGCGCGACACACAAAAACTGCGGTTAGCCGCGAACCGTGATTTAGCTGCACGTGGCGTGATCCCAGCCATCGAATATCAAAGTGCAGAGCTTCAGGAACGCCAGTTGTCGGAGCGGATAGTCCTGCAAAAAAAGCGCTTACAACAACTCAAAGACGTCGCCACTGAAGACTTGAATATTGCCACCGAAGAGCTGAATCAGGCCAAAGCCCTGTTACAACGATTGGAGCAGCGGGTTGCCAAGCTGACAGTCCGTGCCGGTATTGAGGGCGTATTACAACGCTTGCCGGTCGAACTGGGACAAAGCGTGACTGCTGGTCAGGAACTGGCATTGGTCGGCAGTCGTCAGGATTTACAGGCGCTGATCCGAGTGTCGCAATCTAAGGTAGAGCAATTGCGCCTTGGGCAGCCAGCCATCGTCAATACCCGGCGTGAAACTGCCAAAGCTGAAGTCAGCCGCATCACGCCACAGGTACAGGATGGCACTGTCGAAGTCGAGCTGCGTTTTGTCGACGCGCTGCCCGCCTCGGCCCGGCCCGAGTTGAATGTTGATGCGCAGATCTTCACTGCCGATTTAAAAAACGTGTTGTATCTGGAGCGCCCTGTCAACGTGCAAAGCCATGCCAGCAGCCAACTGTTTCGTTATGACCAGAACAACCAGCAACTACAGAGCAAACGACTGCAATTTGGCGATGAAGCCGGCCGCTATCTGGCGTTGCAGTCCGGCGCTACTGAAGGCGAAACCTTCGTGGTGTCCGATATGACAACCTTTGCTGATGCCGATTCGATTGCAGTGAAGCAATAACCATCAGCCTGTCCTTATTATCTCTTCAACAGAAATTTTAAACATGACTCAGACCCCTACTTTGCCACAAGCCACCATCGCGATGCGCGGGATCACCAAGGTGTTTGCCACCGATGAGATGGAAACTCACGCGCTGCGTGGCATCGATTTGGCAATCAACACCGGCGATTTCGTTTCCATTTGTGGCCCATCTGGCTGTGGCAAATCCACCCTATTGTCACTATTAGGCTTACTGGACATGCCAACCAGTGGCAGCTACCAGATTGAAGGCCATGAAGTCAGCGGCTTATCGCTGTCTGAAGCCGCTTACATCCGCAATGAAAAAATCGGCTTTATTTTTCAGTCGTTTAACTTAATTGACGAACTGACAGTATTTGACAACATTGCTCTGCCGCTGCGCTACCGGCGCAGCAGCATCCCCAAAGCAGAGATTGACGCGCGGGTGCAGGCCTGTCTGCAAAAAGTCGATATGACACATCGCGCCGGCCACAGGCCCAACCAATTATCTGGTGGTCAGCAACAACGGATTGCTATTGCCCGCGCTTTAGTGGGTAACCCCACCTTGCTATTAGTGGACGAGCCAACGGGGAATCTCGATTCCAAAAATGGCGACGCCGTGATGGAGATGCTGTGCGAACTGAATCGTCAGGGCACCACGCTGTGTATGGTGACGCATGACCCGCGTTATGCCGATATGGCTGGCCGCAAACTACATTTACTCGATGGCCGCATTCTGGATGCCGATGGCGCACCTTTGCAACAAAGCCAACCATTGCGGCAGGTCGCGCCATGATCGCCGGTTTTCAGCTTTGGCTGCTGCATAGCCTGATGTTGCCTCTTGTATTGCTGGCTGTTGCCATGGTGCTGCCGGGTTGCAGTGCACCAACTGGCGACACGCAATAATAAGGAAGATCCCATGACATACTGGAAAGAACTGGCTGGCGCCTGGTATGCGCTCAGTAAAGCTAAGGGGTATGCCGCGACAGTGGTACTAACGCTTGGCCTGACGCTCGGCACTTTAGTCGCAATGTTTAATCTGAACTATCAAGTGCTGGCAGCACCATTGCCTTATGCCGACGAGGAACAGTTAGTCGTCGGCAGTGCGGCCTGGCTGGAAAAAGATGGCCGGATGTTATACCAAAGGCTGCTGCCAGTTCATCTGTTCCGCCAGCAATATGCACAACCGTCGGCTTATGTCAGCGAACAGGCGCTGTTTGGTTTTTCTTATGTCGGAATGACTCTGCGGGATTTGGCGCACAGCCCGGAAATTCAGGTGGCTTATACCACGCCCGGTTATATGCGAATGTTTGAGATGCCGATGCTGCACGGCCGCGCGTTCAGTGCAGAAGAAGACTTAGGCAGTCATCGCGCTGTGGCGATCCTGAGCGAACACATCTGGCGCCAGCATTACAACGCTGACCCGGCCATACTGGAACGCTCGGTACAAATTGGTAACCAGTCGTTTAAAGTGATTGGCATTGCGGCTGCCACTTTTGCAGAGCCGGCCTTGACCGGGCCGGCCCGGCGTAACAATGTCTGGTTGCCATGGGACTATGCGCCAGACAGTAACGCCAGACCCGGCGATATCAGCGGCGCGCACTTGTATCTCGCTAAGCTTCGGCGGACACAGGACCGGCTGGCCTTCGAGCAGGAACTCAGACCAATAGTCGCCCAGCGTTTTGAAGAGGAAATAGCGGCGCTCCCGGCACAGGCCGGCCGCACCGTGCGTTTTCAGGCTGACCCGCTGCGTCTGGCACTGGAAGGTGACAGCAGCAAAGCGACGCTGTCAATGCTGACCGGCAGTGTATTGTTATTGCTGATCGCAGCCGCCAATATCACCAATCTGTTGATCTCCCGCGCCGTACGCCAACAACGTACCATGAGTATTCAGGCTGCCTTGGGCGCACAGCGACATCACTTAATCGGCACCGTGCTGGCCGAACTCAGCTGGTTATTGGCACTGGCGCTGGGGCTGGCTCTGCTCGTGGCTGAAGGTGCTTTTGTGCTGCTGTGGCAATATGCCGGCACGACCTTACCTCATTTGCATACATTAGGATTAAACGGTCCCACTATCGGATTTGCCCTGCTGGTCTGCCTGCTGCTGGCGCTGGGGTTTTCCTGGCTGATCAGCCGGCATATCAATTACCGGGCTTTGCAACAACAGCTACAAAGCAGCGGTAAAGGCACTGGTATTCAGATCAGCCGTCGTGTCCGTCAGGTGTTGATTGGCGCTCAGGTCGCACTGGCAGCCTTATTATTGATTTGCAGCGCGCAGGTGTTATTGCAATCCTTACAGCAACTGGGGCAGCAGACTGGTTTTAGCAGCAGTGACCGTTATCAGGTCACGATAGACAACATCACGCCGGCGTCAGATGAAAACCTGCCGCTGACCGAGCGCCGGGCCGCCTTACGCCAACAAAAAGAAGAGCTGATGCAGGTGCGGGATATACTGCAGCAACATCCGGCCGTACAGTCTGTTTCGGTCAGCAACTATCCGCCGATTTCTTTTGACGGTTATTACGGTTCGGCCAATTTTCTGACGGCACCGGAACGGACCGACCGTTTGCTGTTCAGTCGTGCTGTCTATACCGATCAGTTCTACCTGCCGTTATTTGGCATTCCATTACTGCAAGGACGCAATTTCACCGCGCAGGAAATCAGCGCACAGGCGCCGGTGCTGATCATCAATCAGACGCTGGCAAAGCAAATACAACCGGATGGTCAGGTACTCGGCCACAAACTGTATTCCACCGATGGCCAGCTGACCTTTGAAATTATCGGTATCAGCGCTGATCACTATTTGCCGGATCTGTGGTCGCCTACAGAAACAGGCCGCAGTTATTTAACCCGCAATCTCGGCAGTTCTGCAAATTTGCAGTTGCAACTCAAACCCGGTGTGCAAGCCGACAAAACGCTGATCAATCAGGCGATGGCGCAGGTTTCACCCCAATACCGCGCGGCCAGCATTTACAGCATCGACCAGAATATCGACCGCTTGTTACTGCGAAATTTGCTGACCGCAGGCGTGACCAGCATTGTGGTCTTACTGAGTTTCCTGCTGGCTACCATCGGCATCTATGGTGTGCTGAACTACAGCGTACAGTTGCGCCGCTTTGAGCTGGGGGTGCGGATGGCAATCGGCGCCCGGCCTGGCACTATTTTGCGCCAACTGCTGCTTGAGAACTTAAAACCTGTTCTGGCAGGACTGATACTCGCAGCCTTGTTGTTGATGGCTTTGTGGCTTGGTCTGCAGCAAACCGTATTCAGCGTGCAACTGTCGGCCGGCGGCTTTGTATTACCGCTACTGCTGATAATGCTGCTGACGTTGCTGACCACACTGTTGTCAGTCTGGGGCATTATCCACAAACCGGCGCTCCATGCGCTACAAGGACAATAGATTAACGCACGCGTCGCTCTGTTTCCGCTGGCAAACGGCTGCAATGCTGCTGAGCTGCCTGAGAGTGCAAGCCCAGCATGGGCTGCGCGTCATATTAACCTGTAGAGAAAACGCAAATGAACGTGCAATTTGATATCTGGCTCAAACAAAGTAGCCGGTCGTTGTGGCAGGACAAAAGTTTCGCCCTGACAGTAGTGCTGACAATGGGCATTGCCAGCGGGGTGTTTTTATGGGTACTGACCCTAGGCTGGCAGGTACTGTTTAAGCCTTTGCCTTACCCGGCATCAGACCAGCTTCAGCTGCTGCAATACCAACGGCTTGATGGCACAGGTAAGCTGCAGTCATCTGCTGTGTTACATCCGGCAGCGGAACACCTTTACGCTCAAATTCGGGACTGGCAGCGGCTTCAGAACTTAAAGTCACCTGCAGCCCAATCCGTTGTCAGACCCGAATTGCCTGCGATATCACAAGCTTTATTGCACCTGACACAAGACGTTGTGATGTCGGACCCAACACAGCTGCGCCTGAGCAGCGCATATACTTCACCGGAGCTGCAGCAAATGTTAGGTATGCCTTTGTTGCTTGGCCATGGATTTACCGAGGCGCAACAACCGGGTGGTATGAACCCTGGAGTCATTTTGAGCTATCAGGCCTGGCAATTATTGTTTCAGCAAAGAGCGGATGTGCTGGGGCAAACCATACTGATCAATGGCGTGTCCCACCCGGTACTGGGCGTCCTGGCAAAAGATTTTACGGCACCACAACTCCGGCCAGCTTTGCCAGCGGTAGATCTGTATTTACCCTGGGATTACAACAATGCCGCTTTTAAAGACAGCTGGCAGCTAGCCGACGAACACAGCTTTTTACTGGTCAAAGGCGATCCAGCAGCTTTACAACAATGGCTGGCTGCGCTCACTCCCTTGGCACAGCAGCAATTTGCAGACAATCTCGCGGGAACAGACAACTTTGCCGACTGGCGCCTGACACTGCAATTTCAGCCTCTGCAACAAGTTGTCAGTCGTGGTACTGAATCTATATTGTTGCTGTTTCTGCTTGGCGGTACCGGCTTATTACTGATAGCCACCGCCAACATTCTGAACTTGTTTTTGTCGCGGCTGATGTTACTGCAAAAACAATTGGCTGTGCGGGCAGCCCTCGGTGCCAGACGCATTCAACTGGGACAACAGTTATTTTCCGAATCAATGCTGCTGATGCTGTCATCAATCGCCTTGGCACTGTTGCTGACACATGCCGGCTTTTATGCTTTAAATCGTTGGTTTGATGGCTTTTTTCCGAGAAGCAGCGAACTTGGTATGTCAGCATTTAGTGTCATCAGTGCGCTGATACTGGCTGTGTTGCTGGCGCTGTTGATTGCCACGTTATCGCTGCACACTGTGCGTTATCATCAGCTGAGTCTGGCGCTACAAAGCAGTGGGAAAGGCGCAGGAGTGCAAATACCGTCCACTTTCCGCCGTAGTTTTATTTTGCTGCAATTTAGCTGCGCTATTGTGTTGGTGTATCTGAGCAGTCTGGTGGTGACGGACGCTTGGCACAAACTGCAACGCCCACTCGGTTTGACCAGCGAAAATGTGCTTCAGGTAGAGTTTTCGGTAGCCAGCCTCGACTGGCAGGGTTGGAACATTTATGCGCCAAAAGTTGCAGAGTTAGCGAGGCAGCTCAGGCAGCAACCAACCATTGCCGGAGTCAGCTTCGCTTTTAATCCGCTAGTCGATCGATTCCAGATGGCGGCGACTGATGTGAGCCTGGGAACTTCAACCAGCACAGAACGGCGCTTCTACCCGATACACCGTAATGTTGATCAGCATTATTTTCAGGTGGCAGGCCAGGCTTTGCTCGCTGGTCGTGGATTTAGCGCCGAAGATATCAACAAAACACATTCTCCGAATATGGTAGTTAACCGTACTTTTGCGATGCAATTGTTAGCTGGTGAGACAACACCAACCACGCAACCCGACACAGCCCTCCTGGCGCAAGTGCTCGGTAAGCGAATCCAGCTGGATATTGAGCAACAACCTTTTACGATAGTCGGAGTGACCGAAGATATTCAGCTTCCAGGGCTTGCAACGACTCCACCACGCTTCTATATGACCAATCTGGGCACTGCATTGTGGATGTTAATCAAACTCGAACCCGGTGCCACATTCAGCAAAGCACAGATGATCCAGAGCTTAAAGCAAGCCCATAGTCAATTTGCTTTAACTCATTTCAGCTTACTGTCCGACCAGGTAGCACAATTATATTTACCAAAAAAACTGATGCTGCTTGGTGCTATTACCTTGGCACTTTTTACCATAGTGCTTTCAGGGATTGGCCTGATTGGCGTAATGCAATACAACCTGCTGCTGCGTCGCAGTGAGTTTAGTATCAAGCTGGCACTTGGCGCACAGTTCAGACGTATAGTGCAGGAATCTGGCAGCGAATATGTGCGTCTATTGGCTGGAGCGGTGTTACTTAGCAGTATTTTGCTCGGCATTGGCTGGCTGTGGCTACAAAATCAGCCGCTATTGTTGCCTGGGTTTGATGATTCAAAAATGCTAAACCTGACGCTATATGGCCTCAGCTTGTTTGGAGTAATACTTTGCGGCGTAGTAGCCCATTATCTGCCGCTGCGACGACTGAAATCGACCTCGATACAATCTGGTTTGTATGGAGTGACGTATTGAAGCTGGAAACCGGCTACGACAACTAAACTATGACGAATAGGTCACATTAGGGCGTGAGACATTGTTGGTTTGATTTTTTCGCATTCACCTTTGACGGAGTCAATCTACGATAAAGACATGAGAAATTGCGTAAAAAAAAGCCGGCATCAGCCGGCTTTTTTAGTTTCGAGTTGATTACTCAGCAGCAGTTTCTTCAACTGGCAGAGCGCCCACTTCTGGACGGTCAACTAACTCGATGTATGCCATTGGCGCGTTGTCACCGGCACGGAAGCCACACTTCAGAATACGAGTGTAACCACCTGGACGCGCGTTGTAACGCGGACCCAGCACGTTGAACAGTAAACCAACAACTTCTTTATCACGTGTACGAGCAAAAGCTAAACGGCGGTTTGCAACGCTATCATTTTTAGCCAATGTAATCAGAGGTTCGATTACACGGCGTAACTCTTTTGCTTTTGGCAGAGTCGTTTTGATGATTTCGTGCTTCACCAGCGAGCTTGCCATATTGCGGAACATTGCCTGACGGTGGCTACTGTTCCGGTTTAACTGACGACCACTCTTGCGATGGCGCATGATCTATTCCTTCTCACTAAACCAGGAACTGGTATCTGGTTAGTCTTTATTTACCAAACTTGCTGGCGGCCAGTTTTCCAGGCGCATGCCCAGAGATAAACCACGTGACGCCAACACGTCTTTGATTTCGGTAAGCGACTTTTTACCCAGGTTAGGCGTCTTCAGAAGCTCAACCTCGGTACGTTGTACCAGATCACCAATGTACTGAATCTGCTCTGCCTTCAGACAGTTGGCAGAACGAACTGTTAATTCCAGATCATCGACAGGACGTAACAGAATCGGATCAAACTCCGGCTTCTCTTCACGTTTCTCTGGCTCGCTCTTGTCGCGCAGTTCTACGAAGAACTCCAGCTGTTCAGCCAGAATTGTCGCAGCACGACGAATTGCTTCCTCCGGCTCAACTGTGCCGTTGGTTTCCATGTCGATTACCAGTTTGTCCAGGTCAGTACGTTGTTCTACCCGAGCCGCTTCAACCGAGTAAGCAATACGCTCAACCGGGCTGAAAGAAGCATCAAGCAGCAAACGACCAATTGGACGTTCGTCATCTTCAGAGGACACTCGGGCTGATGCCGGAACGTAACCACGACCACGTTGTATCTTTAAGCGCATACTGAACTCAGTTTCGCCAGTCAGATTACAAATCACATGATCTGGATTCACAATTACAACACCGTCACCACGCTGGATATCACCAGCAGTTACAGGGCCAGCACCTTTTTTGGTTAAAGTCAGAGTGACTTCGTCTTTGTCTTCCAAACGAACGGCTAAACCTTTCAGGTTCAAAAGGATATCGATGATATCTTCTTGTACGCCTTCTTTGGCGCTGTACTCATGAAGCACGCCATCGATTTCCACTT
>SSFI01000111.1 GCA_008015325.1 Rheinheimera sp. | reverse complement strand
GGGGTTAGTGGATCACTTCTGGGTGCAATTCAACAGATTGGCGCTATCAAGTTCGCTTTCAAGCTTAAAAGCAAGCTTGATAAAGTTAACAGTTTCAGATACCGGAAAGCGGTCTTCTAAATAACCTTCGAAAGCTCTAAATTGGTAAGGCTTACCTTCCCAGTATTCTGCGGGAACACTAATGGAATCAATTCTCAAACTGGCAATCGCAGCTTCAAGCACTTCTGTTATTGATAAGGGGGCTAATATAGTCATAATCACGCCTCCCATTCATTTTCAGAGTCGTCTTCTACGGCTTGCTGTGCTTGAGACTTTTGAAGCTCGTCTAGAACGAACTGATACACCTTAATGGTAATCTCGTCTAACTCAATTTGTTGGGCACGAGTGACCAGATCAAAATATGAATTAGCTATCCCATAGTACTGTTGCGACTCAATCGCTTGATTTAAATAATCGTGTGAAATTGAACGAGAAGCCCATCTATTCAAATCTGAATAGTAAATGTCTGGTTCAATCTGGGGAACGTTAAGAGCTGTTTCGTCTTGGAGACTTATGTCTTCTAAAGCTCTATAAACGGTTTTGAATCTGAAATCGTCTGGTAAGTGGCCGTCATGAATCTCGTCTCTGATAAATTCGTAAAGGGCTCCTTCACGATTTACAGCATATACTTCGCCATTTTCTTTACTGTGTACACTAAACTCCGATAAAAAATCATTAACAATTTTGTTCATATTATTCTCCTTACATAAATTGTTCGATCGATAAAGCCTCACTTATTTGGATTAATAGAAGATGCGGGATTGCATTTTTGTCTTTACGATGAAGTTATATTAACACAATTAACATAAATGTCAATATATATTTTGCAATTATTTTTATTTATAAAAAAATTAATTTTTTAATTATTTTTATTATGCATAAACAGTAATTAAATAAAATATATTTCAATATTGACTTGACAAAAAATTAATGCAATAATTCATATCGTCAAGGTTGACAAGTTAGAAAATCGATGAGATGAAATTTTATGAAAAATATTTTTATTGAGGACTGTTAGCTATCAGTGAAACATTTCCTCAAAAAACAATTAACTAATATTTGAGGAAAAACTTATGAGCAAATCAAGTAAAGCAAGTACACCTAACTTAATTACTATTAATGTATTAACAGCACGATATGGAATGAATCCCCTGGTCGAACTCGATAAAATTGCCGAAGAATTTTTGAAAATGAGCATTGCTACTGCTCGAAGAAAGGCAAATAACTACGATCTTCCTTTCCCTGTAATGCGTTTAGGAAACAGTCAAAAATCACCATACGTTGTTCATATAACTGAACTAGCAAAATACATCGACAATCTGACTGAACAGGCGACAGCTCGATGGGAAAAGTTCCAGATGGCAGCTTAAAGCAGTTTCAGTTCGGTATCGCCCTGTGCTCAACATCTGAAATCAGGGCCCGACAATCACTATTAATGCTGTGAGTTTTCGATTTTACGTTTTGCTACAAGCACTCTGCTCTGATTATGATCTCCAACAGAGCTATCAATCCCCAAAGAGCTGGCATAATCAGCTGTAGACTGATCTTGAGAAGACCATATCAATTTTTCCAAATGAATTTTCTGGGCATCATAAAGCTGCACATTGTCATTCGTATCCAATAAGTAACTGGGCGCAGACGTGTCATAACCAATAATGACTTGAACATTCAGTGTTGGAATTGCAGTGATTTTGTTTTTCCATAAAGCAGCCCCATCGACAGTTTGCAAGCTGTCAGAAACCACGTGAAAGTAATCAGCTAATTTGCTATACGCTGTGGCTGCAAGCGCTATACCACGATAATCATCATCGATAACCACTGACGAGATTTGAGCGCTCACCGAGCCATTTAATGCACAAAGCTCTGCGGAAGTTTTCTTAAAAATCACGTTACCTACAAGCTTCGGTGCTTGTAAATCTATTATCGAAACAAACCCATCACCAGTTTCACTACTATAAAAGATGCCAAACTCGAATACCGTAGCATCTGGCCCGATTACCTTTTGAAACTTTTCAAGGGAGGCATATGACTCGTCACTGAAAAAATCATCAGGTGACAATAGGTTTTTATCGTGGGGTAAAGAGACAATTAATGGTGCCAAAATCTAATCCATTAGTTGGCAATTACAGAACTACAGATCTTACTGAACTTTGGAAAGCAGCCAAGTTGGATAAATCTGAATGAGAAAACGTTAAAGATGGATCTATAAAACCGAACTGGATATTACCCGTTTCTTTTGAGCAATTAATTTCAGCAAGGACTTTTACCGATTTTGCATTTTCAAGTTCATCTTCCCAGTTTTCACCAACCAAGAAGAAGCTCGAAAAAAAACCTTTGGTCCGAGCCAATACGTGTACTTTTGCAGACGAGTTTAAAGAGCCTACTTTCTTCAAAGTAGTCTTAACACGAAATGCTGATATAGTACGTGTATTCACGTTTTAGCTCCGATATGGGCAATCAATAAAAGGGGACAGATAAGTCCTGTTGGAATTTTAGCCTTAAACCTCTCACTTCACTGCTCCGACCAGTTAGGCGATTTATTGACTTTGAAGCAAGACATTAGCTTTCAATGAAGCTGAAATATAGCGAAAACGTCAATTAAACCCTAATGGGTATCTCAAAAAACAACGTAAAAGTTAGCCATTTACGACCTTAATAATGGAAAAAGTGCACCCATATTGCACCCATAAAAACAAAAAACTTTAAAAATCAATTAAATCAATAATTTAAAAATCAATCGATCCAATCAAGCATTGGCGCGACAGAAAATTTATGATTCACGGTAACCTCCAGCAAGACGGCTATTTTAACCGGAATCAGCTGTTATTCCGATGGGTTCGGCGATTTATCCATTTTTATTCTGTGTTACACTGCGAAAAACGAAGCAACAGGTGCAAGCCCCGATGTCAGTTGAAAATTTAGTGGTCAGAGCACAGCAGATTTGCGCACAAAATGGTGCCAGATTCACCTCAATCAGGGAAAAAGTCTTCCGTTTATTGGCCGAGACGCAAAGTGGCGTCGGCGCTTATGAATTATTGGAGCAGCTTAAACAGACCGAACCCGCGGCGAAACCTGCAACAATCTACCGCGCACTGGAGTTTTTGACTGAACAGGGCTTTATTCACAAAATTGAATCCAGTAATGCATTTATGCTTTGTCATCATTTTGAACATCATCACCCGGCACAATTGTTAATTTGTCAGCAATGTGGTCACGTCAACGAACTACATTCTAACGTTTTATTCAAAGAATTCAGCAACCTGGCGAGTGAACTTGGCTTTAAAATTCAGCAGCAAACGATTGAAGCCCGCGGAGTTTGTAAAAACTGTCAGAACTGACGGGTGACAGCCAGCAGAATCCTGACGCACGCAAAGAGATATATTTCGCCGGATTATTTAGCAATTTTATGTGTGAAACTATCTCAAAAACAAAGAGCTAGTCTTGTTTATTCTAAAAAATCTGCCTAACCTTATCCTCAGGGTCAATAGCCAAGTGACGAAACACAGCAGCGGGTCTTTTCAATGAATGTCGAGTATGTAAATCCATTCTTATCGTCGTTAGTGAATGTGCTGAGCACTATGGCCAATACGACTATTGTGCCAGGACAACCGCGCATTAAAAAAGATGAAGTCGCCCGCGGTGATGTCTCCGGTCTCATTGGTATGATTGGCCCACAGACGAAAGGGTCTTTTTCGGTCAGTTTTGAAGAATCGCTGGCATTGGAAATCATGAACCGGATGCTTGGCGAAAAACCTAAAACGATTAATGAAGAAGTAACCGATATGGTCGGTGAAATCACAAATATGGTGACAGGTGGTGCCAAACGAATCCTGGGTGAAAAAGGCTACGAATTCTCTATGGCGACGCCGGTGGTCGTATCAGGCAAAGGCCACACTATTACGCATAAATGCGATGGCCCTAAAATCCTGATGCCATTTGATTCTGAATTTGGCAAGGTTCACATCGAAGTAAGTTTCGATAATCAGGGTGGCGGTTAGTTACCAAATTGTAGTCAATAAAAAAGCCGGTTAATTCACCGGCTTTTTTATTGACTGCGACTTCAGCAATTAATCGCTGACATATCTGAATTGCACTCTGCTGGTGATATTACACAGCAGTTCATAAGGAATGGTCTGCACATGCTCGGCAATTTCTTCGACCGGTAATTCCTCGCCCCATAAAATCACCTGAGCACCATGGCTGATGTCATCATTGCCGATATCGACTGTTGTCATATCCATCGAAACCCGGCCAACGATTGGATAGCGTTTACCGTTAATGAGTACCGGCGTCCCACATGGCGCATTGCGTGGGTAACCATCCCCGTAGCCAATGGCAACTACTGCCAGCCTTGTGTCTTGCGGCGCTGTCCAACTAGCGCCGTAGCCGACAGCATCGCCTTTTTTAACCTGCCTGACCGCAATCACCGAACTGCTGAATGTCATAACCGGGCGAAATCCGTGACTGGCGGAGCGACCTTTGTCCATCGGCGACACGCCGTACAATGCCAGACCAGGTCTTATCCAATCACCATGGCTTTGCGGCCAACCAACCACGCCGGCGGAATTGGCAATGCTAAGTTCGCCCGCAGCATCCCCAATCGTTTGCCGGAACAAAGCCAGTTGCCGTTCTGTTGCCGGATTATCCGGCTCATCTGCACAGGCAAAGTGCGTCATCAGCCGCATCGGCTGCAGAATATTTTTACTCAGAGTTAATTTTCGATAACTTTCTGAAAAATCAGCAGGGTCAATCCCCAATCTGTGCATACCACTGTCAATTTTCAGCCAGACATGCACAGGCGATTCCAACTCCGCTTTTAACAGAGCGTCTACCTGTGCCGGGTGATGCACCACAACCTGCAGGTTCGAAGCGACTATCTGCGGTAATTCGTCGGCATGAAAAAAACCTTCCAGTAAGACTATGGGCTTGACGATGCCACCGGCACGCAACATCAGAGCTTCGTCAATCCGTGCGACACCAAAAGCCTGAACATCTTTTAGCTGAGCGGCGACAGCCAGCAAACCGTGGCCATAAGCATTAGCCTTCAGCACCGCGAGAATTTTACTGTGTGGCGCCATTTCGCGAATGCGGTCGATGTTGTGTAATAAAGCGCTGGTATTGATTTGCGCCAGAGGCCTGCGACTCATCAGTACTCGTCCTCAAAACGGGCAGTGCCGGCATAGTTGTCAAAACGCGAGTAGCGACCGTGGAACGTCAGACGAATACGACCAATCGGACCATTCCGCTGTTTACCGATAATCACTTCAGCCGTGCCTTTGTCCGGGCTGTCATCGTGATAGACCTCATCCCGGTAGATAAACATAATGAGGTCGGCGTCCTGCTCGATAGAGCCTGATTCACGTAAATCTGAGTTCACAGGTCGCTTATCTGCGCGCTGTTCCAATGAACGGTTCAGCTGAGAGAGCGCAATGACCGGCACTTTTAACTCTTTTGCCAATGCTTTTAACGACCTTGAGATCTCAGCAATTTCCAGCGTGCGGTTATCTGACAGGCCAGGTACAGTCATCAGCTGTAAATAGTCGACCATAATCATCGATAAGCCGCCATGTTCACGGGCGACGCGCCGTGCCCGTGACCGCACCTCTGTTGGCGTTAAGCCGGAGGCGTCATCGATATACATTTTGCCTTTACTGTTTAACAGTTCAATCGCCGAAGATAAACGGGCCCAGTCTTCATCATCCAGTTGACCGGTGCGCACTTTGGTTTGGTCGATACGGCCCAGTGAGGCCAGCATCCGCATCATGATTTGTTCGGAAGGCATCTCTAAGCTGAAGATAAGCACCGGCTTATCACTGCTAATCGCTGCATGTTCACAGAGGTTCATCGCGAAAGTGGTTTTACCCATTGAAGGACGCGCTGCAACGATAATCAAATCCGACGGCTGCATGCCGTTGGTCATCTTGTCTAAGTCCATATAACCGGTAGACACACCGGTCAGGCCACCATTGCTGGGGTTACGGAATAAAGCATCAATCTTGTCGATGGTTTTCGCCAGAATGCTGTTGATAGGCTCCGGGCCTTCATTGGCATTGGCGCGCTGCTCGGCAATTTTAAATACTTTGGTTTCTGCAAAATCTAAAAGTTCTGCGCTGTTGCGGCCTTGCGGGTCATAACCAGCGTCAGCGATATCATGGGCTACCGAGATCATATCCCGCACTACCGCACGTTCACGGACGATATCGGCATAAGCAAGGATGTTGGCCGCACTTGGCGTGTTTTTCGCAATCTCACCCAGATAAGCGAAGCCACCAACATCATCCAGTTGTTGATTGCGCTCCAGCCATTCTGAGACTGTGATGAGGTCAATCGGCTGGTTTTGTTCAGCGATCGCGGTCATCGCTTTAAAAATATGCTTGTGCGAACGCAGATAGAAATCCTGCTCTACGACTTTCTCTGAGACCTTATCCCAGGCGTCGTTATCCAGCATCAGACCACCGAGCACAGATTGCTCAGCTTCAATAGAATGGGGCGGCATTTTTACCGCAGCGACTTGTTTATCTTTTACGTTTGCCATAACACCTGAACGCTTCCAGAACGCGGAGACATCGCGAATTCAGCGGCGGGAATTCTCACACAGACAGTGATCACACCGCAGAAAATAAGTGCCATAGCCTAGCATTTTTCAACGGTCACGACAGAACAAATTTGTTGCTCATATATGCGTACGATGCACAAATAAACAAAAAGACTGGGATGTAATTCAGAGGGGAGAACGGACACAGCACTAAGCGCTGTGTCCGTCAGAGGCTTACGCCTCGGCAACAACAACCAGTTTAACGGTTGCAGTTACTTCAGCGTGCAGCTGCAGGTCGATGTCGAAAGAACCAACGTCACGCAGAGTACCGTTTGGCAGTTTCACTTCGGCCTTAGTTACAGCTACACCGGCTTCAGTGATCGCATCAGCGATGTCACGAGTACCGATAGAACCGAACAGTTTGCCTTCGTCGCCAGCTTTAGCAGCGATAGTGACTTCGCCCAGCTCAGCAACTTTAGCAGCACGTTCTTGCGCAGCAACCAGGTTAGCAGCCAGTTTGGCTTCTAACTCAGCACGGCGTGCTTCAAATTTTTCGATGTTAGCTTTGGTCGCTGGAACTGCTTTCCCTTGTGGGAACAGGAAGTTACGCGCATAACCAGATTTAACAACCACTTTGTCGCCTAAACCACCCAGGTTAGCAACTTTATCCAACAGAATAATATCCATTGTTTAATCCTCTCAGTACCGTTGAACCAGGCTTATGCGTGTGAATCGCTGTATGGCAGCAGAGACAGGTAGCGAGCGCGTTTGATAGCGCGTGCCAGCTGACGCTGATACTTCGCACTGGTACCAGTGATACGGCTAGGAACGATTTTGCCACTTTCAGTGACATAGTTTTTCAGTGTTGCAACATCTTTGTAGTCGATCTCTTGCACGCCTTCGGCAGAGAAACGGCAGAATTTACGGCGACGGAAATAACGAGCCATGAACTTTCTCCTAACTTAATTTTTCAATCTGTTGGGCGT
>SSFI01000009.1 GCA_008015325.1 Rheinheimera sp. | reverse complement strand
TTTGGCCTGCTGGTGGCCTGGGTTTTGGTGCGTTACAGCTTTCCATTTAAAAAAGTCATTGATGCATTGGTCGATTTGCCATTCGCGCTGCCGACGGCGGTGGCAGGCATCGCGCTGACGGCGATTTACGCGCCAAACGGCTGGATTGGCCAGTATTTTTATCAGTGGGGCATCAAAATCGCTTATACGCCGATTGGCGTGACGCTGGCACTGGTGTTTATCGGTCTGCCTTTTGTCGTCCGTACGGTGCAACCGGTACTGGAAGATTTAGAGCAGGAGCTGGAAGAAGCTGCCGCCAGCCTGGGTGCTAACCGCTTACAGATTTTTTGCCGGGTGATTTTTCCGGCGCTGATCCCATCGCTACTGACTGGTTTTGCGCTGGCGTTCGCCCGCGCTATCGGTGAATACGGCTCAGTGGTCTTTATCAGCGGCAACATGCCGTTTCGCACTGAGATCACGCCACTGTTGATTATGTCGCGGCTTGAGCAGTTTGATTACGCCGGCGCAGCTGCGCTGGGTACTGTGATGTTATTGATTTCATTTATTTTATTGTTACTGATTAATGCGTTGCAGCATTGGAGTCAGCAGCGGCACGGAGGTGGACGGTGAGTGCAGGTTCAGGTCAGTTCCAACCAAGACGCGCCACCACAGAACCACTGTGGCTGCGGGTCATGTTATTAACGCTGGCGCTGGGGTTTCTGGCGTTATTTCTGCTGTTGCCGCTGGTGATTGTGTTTGGTGAAGCCTTCAGCAAAGGCTGGCAGGTTTACTTAGCCGCTATTACTGAACCTGCTGCCGCGCATGCGATTAAGCTGACGCTGATTGCTGCTGTGATTGCGGTGCCCTGTAATGCGATTTTTGGTCTGGCGGCCAGCTGGGCCATTGCCAAATTCCAGTTCCGTGGCCGGCAGTTTTTAATCACGCTGATTGATTTACCGATTGCGGTGTCACCGGTCATCGCCGGTTTAAGCCTGATGCTGATTTTTGGTGCACGCGGCTGGTGGGGTGAATGGCTGAATGACCATGATTTACAAGTGATGTTTGCGGTGCCTGGCATAGTGCTGGCCACCATCTTTATCACTTTCCCTTATGTGGCGCGCGAGCTGATCCCACTGATGCAGCAACAGGGCCGTGAAGCGGAAGAAGCCGCACTGACGCTGGGCGCGAGCGGCTGGCAGACTTTTATCTGCGTCACTTTGCCTTCAGTGAAATGGGCGCTGCTGTACGGGCTGATTTTGTGTAATGCCCGTGCCATGGGCGAATTTGGTGCAGTGTCTGTGGTGTCCGGTAAAATCCGTGAACAAACCAATACCATGCCGCTACATATTGAAATTCTGTACAACGAATATCAGTTTGCCGCGGCCTTTGCCGTGTCGTCGTTGCTGGCTTTACTGGCGCTCATCACCTTAGTGCTCAAAAGCAGCCTGGAGTGGCGCGCTGCGCGGGACTTAGCCGAAGCGGAGGCGTGCCGGCGGCCGGAGTGATGTAGGGTTCCCCTAAACAACCCATGTCATGAAAATAGACAAAATTGCGGCAGTTGGTCGCTTTTTGTCAGGCGATCGACGGAATGTCGCAAAGTTCTGCCCAAAATGAGCTTGTCCTGTGAAGCCGAGTCGTTACACTCAATAAGAATTATTTTTATTGAGGGCAGGCTATGCACTGCAGGCGTGTTTTGCTTAGTAGCATTGGTTTGTTGTGCTGCCCGCTACTGTGGGCGCAGGAAGTCACTATTACCACTGAGTTCTCAGACAGCAACGCCAAATCCTACAGCACGCAGATGCAGCACTGGCAATTATTGCTTGAGAGTGCACCGCAGCTGCAGGTGAAATACGTTCATGTCGGCATGCAGCGTGGTTTTGAATTACTGGCACAAAGTGGCTTTTGCACCATCAACAAACTGAAGACCGCCGAACGTGCCGCGCGTTGGTTATACAGCGCCAGGCCGTTAAACGTTTCGCCTTCGCTGCGCCTTATCACCTTAGGTCAATCATCGCCGGCCAGTGTGGCCTCGGGCACAGTATCGTCAGGCCAGGACCAGATTGATTTACAAAACTGGTTGCGTCATCCGGCGCGGCGCAAAATCGGGATTATCGCTGGCAGCAGTTATGGGGCTGAGACAGACCAGCTGATTAAATCCAGACCCAATCAGTTTTATCTGGTGCATGGTCAGGATGTGAGTCTCAAACTCTGGCAAATGTTAAAACGCGGGCGCATTGATGCGATCATCGATTATCCGGTACGGATTGATCATTTGCGTCAGGTTCAGCAAGACAACACCGCTTACACTGCTTTACCTTTGCAAGGGCTGCCGCTGCATCTGAAAGGTTTTATCGTCTGTAACCGCGAGACGCATGGCCAGCAACTGATGCAGTATTTTAACGAGCTGATGGCACAGCCTGCGGTGCAGCAACGTTTAGTCGCCAGTTACCGGCAATATTTTAATGAATCAGAGTGGCAGCAGTTACAGCCTTATCTGCAGCAAACGTTTAGCGCCGCCTTTTAACTGATGCTGCTTTGTCGGCGCAATAAAGCTTCATAGTCATTGAGCGGCAATGGCCGCGACAACAGATAGCCCTGAATAAATTCACAGCCGGAGCGCTGCAGATATTGCAGTTGCTCTTCAGTTTCGACCCCTTCTGCCGTGGTGGTGACCTGCAGCGATTTTGCCAGTTGCAGAATATTTTCCAGCACAGCCCGGCCTTTGCTGCTGCTCATGCCTTTGCGGATAAAACTCTGGTCGATTTTTAAGTTTTGCACCGGCAGGCTCAGCACCGTCGCGAGATTAGAATGGCCGGTGCCGTAATCATCAATCGCCAGTGTGATGCCGGCTTTTTGCAGGCGGTACATATTGTCGGCGGTATGTTGTTCGTCCGTGATCAGACTGTATTCGGTGACTTCAATTTCCAGCAGATGCGCCGGGATATCAAATTCGCCTACTTGCTGAAAAATAAAGTTAATCGTTTGCTCGTCGGTCAGATAGCGCGCCGACAGGTTAATTGATAACGGCAACACCTGATACCCCTGATCCAGCCAGCGGCGGATTTGCTGGCAGGCTTTGGCAATGACATAACGGTCCAGCTCCGGCATCAGGTGGCTTTGTTCCGCGAGCGGAATAAACAGGCCCGGCGAGACCAGCTGGCCGTCAGGTTGCCAGCGGATCAGCGCTTCGGCAGAAACCGGCTCGCGGCTTTGCGCCGAAAACTTCGGCTGGAAGTGGAAAAACAACTGTTGTTCGCGGATAGCCAGCTCCAGGCGCTGACAGAGCAGGGCATTTTGTTGCAACTGCTGGATCAGGCCAGGTTCGACCTGCAGCATGCTGGCGCGGCCATTGGCTTTGGCCTGGCGCATCATCAACTCGGCACCATGCAGCTGGCGGTCGAAATCTATTGCCGGATTGACCAGCTGATACACCACACAAAAACTCAGTTTGTGGTTAATACCTTCTAACTTGATGTCCTGCTGTTGCAACTCGCGGAAAATCGCCAGCATTTGCTGCGGTTGCTGCGGGCTCAACAGAATAAAATCAGTCCCTTCGTGACGCGCCAGTAACGCCTCTGCCGGTTTGTGTTGCGTGAGCAGCAGGCTGCTGGTTTTGATCAGCTGATCACCAATATCAAAACCCAGGCTGTGATTCAGGTTGGACATGCCGTCGATATTCAGCAGATACATCCAGTGCAAATCCGCTCGCGTCGCCGCCTGGCGCTTCAGGCCGTTTAAGTTGGCGCAGCCGGTTAAGTTGTCTTTAAACGCCAGAGTTTCAATTGACTGCTGGTAGCGGCGCTGTTCGGTGTTATCTTTTAAAAAGGCGATATAGATGGTTTCACCCAATAACTCGGCTTTGGTCAGTGTGATGTCCAGCGGCACCAGCGAACCATCTTTGCGCAGGCCTTCGACCTGACGCAGTCGGTTCAGTATGTGGCTGGAGCTCTCAGGTTTATCTGCCGCCTCGGCCATATGTTGTTGGTGGCCGGCCCGGTACCGTGCCGGGATCAGCAAATTTAAATCCTGACCAGCCAGCTCCTCACTGTGCTGATAACCAAAGATTTTTAAGGCAGATTGATTAACCTGCAGAATATGGCCGCGGGTATCGGCACTGATGATGCCATCTGTGGTGCTATTCAGCACCAGCTGATTAAACAGCTCACTGTGACGACGCATTTCGCGTTGTTGATCTAATGCGTCGAAAGTCTGATTCAGCATCAGCTCCAGCCGGCCAAATTCGTTGTTGTCTTCGACCTGCGCGCGCGTCTGGTGGTCACCGCGGGAATATTGTTGCAAGGCGGTTTCCAGCCGGCGCAGCCGTGTTTGCAGAATATTGCGCAGCAGCAGGTAGGTCAGCATGCCACTGAGTAACATACTGACAAGATAAACCAGCATGTTTTGCAAAGTAACACTGAAGCCACGCTGCAACGCCGGTGTCATGTCGTATTGGATGATCAGCCAGCCCTGCTGACTATTGAACTGCAGTGGTAATGCCATCTGCAGCATATCCGGGTTGGCCTCTGGCAGTGTCAGCGGGCTGACCATACTTTGCACCGGTAATTGTTGTAATTGTCGCTGCAGCGCAGCGTCGTATTGCCCCAGCGGGCTGTCTTCCCATGCGACCTGATGAGCGGCGAGGATTTTCCAGGCCGGTGACACCACCAGCACGCTCTTTATATTTGGGCTTTCAGATTTCAGCGCAGCCCAGTTTTTCAGTGCTGCGACGTCGTTTCTGAGCAGATAGCCCTGCAGCAAGGCGTGCTGTTCCAGCAAGCCCGTGCTGAGGTGATGTTGTTCCGTGCTGATCAGCTGTTGCCGCGTCAGATGCTGGTGCACGGCGTATAGCAAAGTCACACCGAGCACCGTTAATACCAGCGTCAGCAGCAATGGCAGCAGGCTGATATAAAGCTTCATGGCAGCGTGTCCAGATATTTGGTATTAATCAGCGCGCTACAGGCACAGGGTTTGTCAATCATACCAATTTGCAGCAACACGGTTTCATAGCCTTTGATTACCTCGGCCAGCCGCGTTTTATTGCCAAGGATAGTGCGCTGTATCGCGACAGAGGGGATCTGCAGCTCGCGGTAGGTTTGCGCCAGTTCAGCCGGCGATAATTTCATCCGTTTATTTAACGCGTCGTACCAGGCGGGTAAGTCGGCCTCAATCTGGCTGAACAACTGGTGATACTGACGGATAAATTGTTGCAGCTGGGCTTCGGTAGGCACATCAGGGCCATCTTTACGCACAATCAGTACGTCCATCACTTCGCCCGGTACTTCACGGCTGGTAAATAACGCCTTGGCGCCCTGGCGCAGCATTTTGCTTTTTTCCGGTTCAAAGGTCATCACGGCGTCGATTTCGGCGTTGGCCATCGCCTGAGCGTGCGCGGCCAAGTCCAGCCCTATGATTTGAAACTCGCTGGCTTGCAGCTGATGCAGGCTGAAAAACCGGTGCAGTAAATAAGCGCCAAGGGCGTTAGTTTCGACGCCGATCTTTTTGCCTTTCAGCGCCTCGATACTGTCGATACCGCTGCGGGCCAGTAACTGATCGGCGCCGTCGGACATGTTAAACAGCCAGATCACTTCCACCGGAATACCACTGGCCGCAATACGCACCGCTTCATCCAGCGTCACCGCCGCCATATTGATGCTGCCTTTACGCAGGCCATTGATCACCTGACCGGCAGCGCGATATTCAATCAGCTGCACGTCCAGGTCCTGAAATAGCTGACGATCCCGGGCGATATACAGCGGCTCATAACCAGGCCACAGATTAGTGCCAATCCGCAGCTGCACTTGTTGCTGCGGCTGACAGCTGATTAACAGCAGGCAAGACAGACCACAGAGCAAAAAACGCAGAAATTTTCGACCTGTCTGTGGCATCTGGCTGGTTCCTCGCAATCGACCGATTAAAGCGAATGAATTATGGCAACGACAACTAATAAAAGATGAATGAAATCATGAGTTAACGCAAGAGGTTTAGTGGCGGGCAAGAGCCGGCAAGTGATACTTGCCAGCCCGTGTCCACCGATACTTAAATCATTAAACCCCAGTCTTCAAATGCCTGACGAGCCAGCTGTTCGCGAAATTGCGGCGCAGCGATATCGATCAACGCTCTGGCGCGCTCGTTCAGGCTTTTGGCGCGTAAGTTCGCCACGCCATATTCGGTGACAATGTAATGGGCATGGGCGCGGGTAGTGACCACGCCGGCGCCAGGACTTAACAAGGAGCTGATGCGCGAGACAGTACCACCGGCGGCGGTACTTGGCAGCGCGATAATGGCGCGGCCGCCTTCGGATAAACCGGCGCCACGGACAAAATCCATCTGACCACCCACGCCGGAATAAATCCTAGTGCCGAGGGAATCAGCACAGATCTGGCCGGACAAATCGACCTGCAAAGCGCTGTTGATCGACACCACCTGCGGGTTTTGCCTAATCACTGCGGTGTCATTGGTGTAAGCCACATCGAGAAACACCACTTCCGGGTTGTCGTCGACAAAGTCGTAGAGCGCCTGACTGCCCATGGCAAAAGTAGTGACTACTTTGCCCGGATGTTTTTTCTTATTGCGGTTGTTGATCACACCTTTTTCCAGCAACGGCAACACGCCGTCAGAGAACATTTCGGTATGCACGCCAAGGTTTTGCCGGTCGCCAAGGCAAGCCAGCGCCGCATCCGGAATTGCGCCTATGCCCATTTGCAGGCAGTCACCGTCACGAATGAGACTCGCGACATTGGCGCCGATTTTCTGCGTCACCGGGTCCTGTTCGGCCGGCAGGTGCAGAGGGATTTGTGATTCCAGCTCAACATATGCAGTGAAGTCCCGTAAGTGCACAAAAGAGTCGCCATGGGTGCGTGGCATGCGCGGGTTGATTTGTGCAATCACACGCCGGGCGTTTTGCATCGCGGCGCGGGTGGCTTCGACCGATACCCCGAGGCTGCACAGGCCATGTTTATCAGGTGGGGACACCTGCACAATGGCGGTGTCTACGCGTTGTTCTTTGCTGCGGAATAACTTCGGAATTTCTGATAAAAAACAGGGCACATAATCGGCGAGGCCACAATTGACCGCCGGGCGGGTCGGGCCACCGACAAAAAACACCCGTTGGCGTAAATGGCCGGCCAGTTCCGGCGCGCACAAAGCGCCGCTTTTTTCGGTATGCAGGCTCAGCAAGGTCAGCTGCTGTTTGTCGCGGGCGACCTGGGCCAGGGCGTCTAGCATGCTGTAGGGGGTTGCAGCCATCGAGTGGCTCCAGATGAACTCGTTATTGCCAATCAGATTGAGAGCAGCGGCGGCATTGGGGTATTTCATGGTCAGATCCGTGTTGAAGAACAGGCTAAAACTGCAATGAGTGTAGCCGGTTGTTTAACACTGAATGCTGACCTTGATCAACAACAGCTTCAGTCGGTCTGCAGTGCGAGCCAAATCCGGCTATGGGCCTGATGCGCTGGCACATCCGGGAAAAAACGCACCCGTTCCAGCAACAAAGGCACATCAGCGGGCAGCCAGCCGCGCGCCGGCAGCAGTTCGGTGTATAAGGCGCGGATAATAGGTTCCAGCTGCGCATCAGGCCCGGTGTGCTCATAACAGGCATACCAACCGGCCGGCACTGTCACCAGACTCAGCTCCGGTTGCTGCAACAATTCCGGCTGTGGCGTGCGGAGCTGTAGCGCCAGACCAAAACGGTAGTCATCGGCTGCGCAGTCCTGCGGGTCGTCATACAGCAGATTAAAAGTGGCAAACCGGCTCGGATGCAGTTGGTGCTGGCGGCGAAATTCGATAAAACGCCGGATGTTGTTGCCGATGCTGGCCGGATGGCCCTGATGCAGCCATTGCAACAGCAAGGTGCTGCTGCGTTGCTCACAGCGCAGCAGAGCGCCATCCAGATTAGTCGTGTCAGTCAGGGCGATTTGATTCAGCTGCTCAGTTTGCTGTGCCCAATGTTGCCATTCCGGCTGCTGGCGAAACTGCGCAGGAGCCTGACTCAACCAGCGGGCAAAGGCCCGACTGAAACTTTCAGCATGCTGATAGCCGGCTTCCAGCGCCAGTTCGGTGACCGGGGTTTGCCGGTAGGCCAGCGCGGTGGCCGCGCGTTGCAGCTTCAGTAACCGCTGATAACTCTGCAGCGGCATGCCACAATACAAGCGGAACTGCCGATGCAGATGCCAGACTGAATAACCGCTGCGGGCACTGAGTTCGGTCAGCGTCAGTGGTTCATCGGCGTTTTCAATCAGCTGGAGTAAGCGGGGCAACAGCGCTAAAAATGGTTCTGACATCAGCAAGGTCCTTCAGCAACAAGTGGCCTTACTGTATCAAAGTCATCACATCGCCGCCTGACCGTTCTTGCTCTTGTACCACAAGCTTTATGGCTTGAGTTTTTCCACTACAGCAACAAAATTTGCCACACCCTGACCGACATCTTTAATGCCGGCGGCCACATCTTCCACCGCATGCTGGCCATGGGCGGCGATACCGCTGATGGCGCTGAGTTGCTGGTCAATCGTCTGGATCAGGCCCGCGTTAATCTGTACCACTTTGGCAATTTCTGCGGTGGCTTCGCTGGTGCGGGCGGCGAGTTTGCGCACTTCGTCCGCGACCACGGCAAAACCGCGGCCAGACTCGCCAGCCCGTGCCGCTTCAATCGCCGCATTTAGGGCTAATAAATTGGTTTGTTCCGCAATAGCGCGGATGGTGGTGACAATGTCACTAATATTTTTCGCCTGTAAGCTCAACTGCGCGCCGTTGCTGGCGGCTTGTTGTACCTGACTGGCAATTTGCATCGAAGTCGCAACCGCTTCGCCCAGCACTTTGACGGCATTGCCGGTAATTTGCGAGGTTTCTTCTGAGGTGGCGGCTGCCACTTCAACCGCCTGCCGGGCGGCATTGACGCGAGCGCTGATGTCGGAGGCAAACTTAATTACTTTATACACCCGGCCATGTTCGTCGCGAATGGGGTTGTAAGTGGCTTCCAGCCAGACCCGTTGCCCATGCGCATCTTTGCGTTCAAAGCGGCCGGAAAACAGCTGGCCACTGCCGAGTTTTTGCCAGAAATCGGGGTGTTGCCGGTAAAAATCATCGAAACAAAAGATTTTGTGATGCTGGCCGCAGATTTGCTCAAGACGGTAATGCACAGTATCGAGGAAGTTCTGATTGGCGTGCAGGATTTGGCCTTCCGGGCTGAATTCAATCACTGCCAGTGATTTATCCAGCGCGCTCATAATGGCATTTTTATCCCTGAGTAATTGCTGGTCACGCGTCACATCACAGGCAATTTTAATCACTTTGCTGACTTTGCCGCTGTCATCCGGCACCGGGAAATAACTGGCCTGCAGGTACAGATCTGCACCGTCTTTGCGTCGGCGCAGAAAGGTGCCGGTTTGGGGCTGACCGGTGGCCAACTGCTGCCAGAACTGCAAGTAATCCGCACTTTTGCTATAGGCTTCGCTACAAAACATCCGGTGATGCCGGCCGACCACTTCGGTGTAATTGTAACCGGCGGCTTCGAGGAAGAGTTTATTGGCATCCAGAATGTGGCCATCGGGGCTGAAGCTGATAAAGGCGATATTACTGCGGATCGCGTTGAGCTCGTTTTCCAGCTGGGCCTGATTGGAGTTAAATAACAGGGCGGCTGGCGCGGGCGTTTTGTTTTTGGAAAAAAACATAAGATCTCCGTATCAGAGCAAACACAACTGAAGATGTAACGTCCTGTTGACCAAGGTAGTCACTGTGCAAGACAGCAGCATCAGACAATCTGGCGGAATTTCGCAGCATGCTACGAACCCCGTGGCAACCAAGCCAAACACGTGGTTTCAGCGTGGCTGCTCATCAAACATAGCAGTGGAAATGTTTGGGACAAGTCGGCTGAAAAAAAATATTCTGTGGCGTCTGACGAAGGTCAGCGCTGTGGTGAAATGCTGGGCCTGCGCGCGGGCGAAGTAGTGGTTTTAAGCGGCGCACTTAATGCGCCAGCAGACCAAATTTGCGTTTAAGGATGCGATGCAACAGGCTGGCGGGCAGCACTGCTTTGAGTAACGGCAATAACCAGCTGCCGCGGCCAACCCGGATATGCAGCTGACGCTGTGGGGTTTGCAGCGCTTTGGCCAGTGCGCTGGCATATTCACTGGCCGGCGTCGGGAAATCCTGTGAAGCGCGGGCTCTGCGGCGCACGCCATCGCGGTAGGGCCACCAGCTGGAGTCTTCCGATAACACCTGTTCGGCGAGCTGACTGGCGCGGTCGGCAAAACCGGTATCGACCGCACCGGTCACCGCCAGCACCACCTGCACGCCAAGTGGTTCAAGTTCCATCCGCAGCGCCTCGCTGATGGCATGCAGCGCCGCTTTGGACGCGCAGTAAACGCCGGCAAAAGGCGTGACCAGACTGGCACTGACACTGCCGATATTCAGTACAGTGCCCCGGCTTTGCTGCAGCAGCGGCAAGGCGGCTTTGGTCATGGCCACCACCGAAAAGACATTGGTCTGAAACTGCAGCGCCAGCCGCTCCGGACTGATATCCAGCACCGGGCCTATCGCGCCGTAGCCGGCATTGTTAACCAGCAAATCCAGCCGGCCTTGCTGACTGCTCAGCTGCAAGATGGTGGCATCGATTTGTTGCTGGTCGTTCACATCCAGTGCAAAAACGCCGAAACCTTCGGCTTGCAACCGGGCCAGATCACCTGGCTGACGTGCTGTGGTAAACACCTGATAACCCTGAGATTTCAGCTCACGCGCTAACGCCAGACCAATACCGCCGGAGCAGCCGGTGACGAGGGCGATTTTAGGCGAGGGGGCTTGGGACATCAGGAACTCCGGCAAACAGAAGGGGCGCTTGCGCTGTACCTTAACCGCTTTTTTCATTGACAGGAAGGGTGGCGGCCAGTTATCACAGCGGCGGTATCCATGTAGTTGGTCAGAAAAACAGATGCAGAACATCGCGATAGTGGGTGGGGGAATAGCCGGCATTTCAGTGGCTATCCAATTGATTCATCAGGCGAAGCCTGAAATGACGTTGACAATTTTTGAAAAAAGCGGCCGGTTTGGCAGGGGACTGGCGTATCAGCCACGTCAGGTGGCGCATCTGCTCAATGTACCGGCCGGCAAAATGAGCCTGAACGCCAGCCAACCGGATGATTTTCTGCAGTGGCTGGCGCAGCAGCCGGCTTTTGCTGCTGATGAGCCGGCCGTGCTGGCGCAGGCTTATCTGCCCCGCGCTTTGTTTGGCGATTATGTCGCGCAGCGCTGGCAGGAGGCGCTGGCTCTTGCCGCGCAGCAAGGTGTGCAGGTGGTGTTGCGGCCCCAGGCGGTGACGGCGCTGGACCTGACAAACTCCGAAGCGCCACAACTGCAAACTGACGGCCAGTGGCAGAGCTTTTCGGCGCTGGTGCTGGCTTGTGGTAATGAATTACCGCGCCATCCGGCCGGATTAACGCAACTGGCACAACATACGGCTTATGTACAAAACCCCTGGTCGGATGCCTGGCTGGCGAAACTCAAACCCGACAGTAAAGTGCTGATCCTCGGTAATGGCCTGACCATGGTGGATACGCTGTTATCGCTGCGCGCAGCCGGCTTAAAAACACCGGTGTTGTCAGTGTCGCCGCATGGTTATGGCATGTTGCCGCACCGTCATCCGGGACTGCAGCTGCGCCAGTTCAGTCAGTCCCTGCCAGAGCAGGCCAGTCTGCGGCAGTTATTGCGGCTATTTAACCGGGCGCGGCATCAGGTGCGCCGGCTTGGTATCTCCGCCGAGCCGTTGATCGACGCGTTACGCCCCCACACCCAGCGTTATTGGCAGCAGTTCAGCTATGCAGAAAAAACCTTGTTTATGCGCCGCTTACGGCATTTATGGGGCGTGGCGCGGCACCGGGTGCCACTGCATTTACACGACCAGCTGCAGCAACAACGGTTGTCCGGCTTATTAGAAGTGCATGCCGGCCAGGTGGTGCAGGCCAGGGCAAATGGCGACCAGCTGGACCTGCAGATTTGCAGCCGGGTACACCGGGATGTTGCAGCGCAAACGTTTGATTATCAGGCGGATCTGGTGCTTAACTGCACGGGCCCGGAGCAGGATTACCGAAAACTTGCCGGCCATCCGCTGCAACAGGCGATTACTGCCGGTGCGCTGGCGGCAGGACCGCTGGGGCTGGGGTTGGCGGCTGATGTAATGTCTTTGCGGCTCAAAGCTGGCAATGGCGCTGTGTATCCGGCCGTGTATGCGATTGGGTCATTGCTGCGTGGTGAATTATGGGAAAGCACTGCGCTGCATGAAATTCGCCAGCAGGCCGTGCAGATTGCGACGCAAATCACCGGTCACTAACTCCGGCGGTTAGATGCTGAATTCGCTGGCGGGCTGACGCTTGACTGTCTGTTTGTCGTGATACATGCGCAAATCTGCAGTATGCAGCAGTTGGTCGATGTCGGCAGCTTCTGCCGGATATAACGCATGGCCAATGGCAATACTCAGTTCGCGCTGAAAATTCTCAAAGACAAAATTTCGATGGGTCTGGCTGCGGATACGTTCGATGATGGCTGCAACGTCCGGCGTTGCCGCAAATGGCATCAAGATGGCAAATTCGTCGCCGCCCAGACGGGCGACGATATCACCGGGTCTGGTACAGCCACAGAGCCGCCGGCTGATTTCAATCAGCGCGGCATCACCAAAACGATGGCCATAGTTGTCGTTAATGGTTTTTAAATCGTTCATATCCAACATAATGACCAGCACAGTCAGATCAGGCTGGCGCAGATATCCGCGTAATGTTTCCATCAACACGGAGCGGTTTACCAGCTGAGTCAGCGAGTCATGGGTGGCCTGGTACAGCAAATTATCTGAACCGTAGCGGGTACAGAAATACATCACAGAACCTAGTTGCTCGGCAACCAATTGTAAGAATGCGATGTTACGGCTGGCAAACCGGCCGCGTTTACGTGTCATCACTTTGATGACGCCAACTGGCAAATCAAAATAGTGCAATGGCACAATCAGCATCGATTGAATGCCGATTTTCCGGCAGGCCTCAATATTCACCCGCAGATCTTTTTCAACATCCGGGCAGTGCTGTACTTCGCCGGTTTGCATGCAAATGCCGGATAAACTATCGCCGGCGGGCAGTGCCATGCCTAAATAAGGCGCTGCGAGGCCGGCACAGGCCCGATAGACCATCTGGTCCTGCTCTTTTAATTCAATGACGACGCCGTCGACTGGTAATAAATCCTGCAAACGCAGCACGATGAACGACATGATTGACGATAAATTCATCCCCAGGCGCGCCATATCCTGTTGGAGTTTGATGATTGAATACAGTTGGCGGGTAGTCAGTTGCGTCATTGCGGTCGACCTCTCAGCCGCGGATGCAGCGAGTGCAGGAGATGGTTGATAGAGATATTAGCTAAATCTTAATAAAGTCAATAGCAAAAACAATGGATAAAATGGGTAGGGCTGAGTGGAATATCTACGCTGAGTTGGACCCCGCCAGCGCTTGCCTGAGTCTGGCGGGAGAGTGCAGATGCTTAACGGTAATAGGCTTCGACTGTGCCTTTCATCGTCATCAGCAGCGGCTGACCACGGCGGTCGACCGCTTTGCCTGCCGGTACTTTGACCCAGCCTTCGCTGATGCAATATTCTTCGACGTCAAAACGTTCTTTGCCGTTCAGGCGGATGCCGATGTCAAATTCAAACACAGCGGCATTGTAAAACGGGCTGCGTGGCTGGACGGATAAACGGTCTGGTAATTCCGGGCGTGCGGTGGTGTCGTTCATGCTGAGATTCTACTGAAAAAAGAGTGCTATTGTAGGCAATTGCTGTAGGGCTGCTCAAGTAGTCACGACAGAAATGTGCGGGCGGCCAGTGCGGCCGCCCTTGTGGTGATAGCAAAGATTAACCAGCGACCTGATTAAACCACTGTTGCTGCCGGTTTTTATCTAATTCTTTCAGTTTTTCCACTGTGGCATTTGGCAGTTTACGCACTGAGCCTTGTTCAAATTGCTTAATAGCACTGCCCAGTTCAAACACCGGCGTTGCTGTTGTGCGCTGTTGCTGCAGGTTGCGACATTCCAGTTGACTGGGCGCATACCCCAGTTTACCGGCATAAGCAGCCAGCAGATTACGCTGATACTGCGAAGTGCCTTTCGCCACCAGCTGGCAGTAACCACTGTTGCTGTAGCTGTGTTGTGCTGCAGCCTGTGCAGTGCTGATATTCAGCAGACTCAGGGCAAACAGGCCGGCCAGCAGTGTTGAAGTGTGAGTCAGCAGTTTCATCCGATTTTCCTTCTGAGCGTTGGTGCTGCGGCTGCAGCTACGGGCGTAAGATTAGTGGTCTTGCGTGACAAGGCTGTGGCGGAAGCACAAGAAGAATTGTGACGGATGAATTAGATTTTTTGATGTATTTCTGTTTGTGATGAATAATCATTTTTTCTTCTGGCGCTGGTTCTTTGCCCTGCGGGCGGCTTTGTTTTAGTAATTGTTATTTCCTTTGCTAAGCGATCTCGCCGACAAGGCAAAAATGATGATAACAACCAAACCGCCGCCCGCAGGGCAAAAAAAGCATGCCGCTAGGCATTAAATCCCTTCGCCCAAAAACACCCGGCTGTAGCGCGGTTTTAACCAGGTGTGCTGGCCAACCGACAGCCCCAGCTGTTTAAAGCGGGTTTTATCCAGTTCGACATGGATGATCTGGTCGGCTTGTTGTGACTGCAATTCCAGCCGCACCGTCGGGCCTACTACTGTGATGAGGTCAAGCCGTGCAGCAATCGAGTCTTCTTCTTTGGTATGCAGCACATCGATTTCATGCGGGCGCACATAAGCAAGGCCCGGCTGTTCCAGTTGCGCGGCTTCGGCCGGCAGGTCGGCGCTGCTGGGCTGCACCAGCTGGTCGCCGTCGCGTACCCGGGCGTGAAACAGGTTCACCGTGCCTAAGAATTCGTAGACAAATGGATTGGCCGGATGGTCGTAGACTTGCTCAGGCGTGCCGTCCTGTTCGACGCGGCCTTTGTTCATCACCACGATGCGGTCAGCGACTTCCAGCGCTTCTTCCTGGTCGTGGGTGACAAAGACTGAAGTGACATGAATTTCGTCATGCAGCCGGCGCAACCAGCGGCGTAATTCGGCGCGTACTTTGGCGTCCAGCGCGCCGAACGGCTCATCGAGCAGCAGTACTTTTGGCTCAACGGCTAAAGCGCGGGCCAGCGCGATACGCTGGCGCTGGCCGCCGGAGAGCTGTGATGGATAGCGGTCTGCGGTCCAGTCCAGTTGCACCAGTTCCAGTAGTTTCTGCACCTTTTTTTGAATTTCAGCATTGGACGGGCGGAATTTCTTTGGCTTCACACTTAAACCAAAACCAACGTTTTCTGCCACCGTCATATGTTTAAACAAAGCATAATGCTGGAATACAAAACCGACGCCGCGTTCGCTGACGTGGCGATCGCTGATGTCCTCACCGTTAAACAGAATACTGCCGCTATCAGCCTGCTCCAGCCCTGCGATCAGGCGCAACAAGGTGGTTTTACCGGAGCCGGATGGGCCGAGCAATGCAGTCAGTTCACCGCTTTGGATCGACAGGCTGACATTATCCACGGCTTTAAAATCGCCGAAATTCTTCCGCAGTTGCCGGACTTCAATACTCATAATGACTCTGCCACCGAAGGGTTGCCAGAACGAACGGGCGCTTGCCAGGGGCCAAGCTCAGCGCGGATTAACGCCTGTTGCAGCCATAAGCTGTAGCGTTGCCAGCGGGTCAATGGGGTCTGTTGCATCTGCGCCTCCGTTTAGACATCTATATGCCTAATATCTAAGAGTCTGCATTAAAACAGAGCGGGTTAATAACTTTAAATACTTTTTCGGAGCAGGATATAACTGAAAAGTTATATGCGAAGGAACGTAATAACCTGAAGCAGGCGGGGCGCCCGCTGGCACTGGATAAAATCAGTCGGCGAGTCAGTCACTCAGCAGCAGCGTGGTTTTGGCCTGGATACAGCAGGTCAACACTTCACCGGCGGCGAGCGGTGTCGCCGGGTCCAGCATTTGGATCACTTCACCCTTGAGCAGCCGTTTTTTGCAAAAACCACAAGAACCACCCCTGCAGTCAGACGGAATGCCTGCGCCCGCACTGTTGAGCGCATCCAGTACTGAGCAGAACCCGGCAGAATCGGTACTGATATCCCTATATTGCAGTAAACAGCTCTGCTTGGTAGCGCCCGCACTGAACAGTTCGTAATGCAAAGTAACGCCGGCTTTGGCCAAATCGTTGCTGAGCTGCTCGGTCATCGCTGCATTGGCGCAGCAATAATAACTGGCACTGCGGCCGCCGATGGCCAGCAACTGAGCTGCGCTGATGCGGCCATGGCCGCCGAGCCAGTCCGGCGTTGGCTGTGATAATACCGGCAGATAATGCAGGCCGGCTAACCGGCTGAATAAACGATGAAATAAAAGATCCGCCGCAGTTCGCGCCTGATAAATCAGCGTGACACGCCGGCGCTGGCGCAGTGCCTGATAGACCATCGCCAGCATCGGGGTAATACCGACGCCACCGGCGATCAGCACCAGCGGCTTGCGGCTGCGAAACAAGGCAAAATGACCTTTCGGTAAACTGGCTTGCAGTAAATCCCCAGCCCGGACTGTGTTGAACAGCTGACCGCTCAACCGTCCGCCGGCTTCGGCTTTAATTACCAGCCGGTAAAAATAGCTATGCCGGCAATCCTGTGCCAGCGAATAAGCGCGGCTGACCGGTTGCCCGGCCGCATCGGTGCCAAACAGCTGAATATGCTGGCCGGCACGGGCTTTCGGTAGCGCCCGGCCATCGGCTGCAACCAGCGTGAGCTGAAGATATCGGCTCTGGCGCCGCACCCGGCTGACGCATAACGTGAGCGCTGGTTGATGCTGTCGGCGGGTTTCGTAGTACCGATGCAGTCGCAAATGCAGGCTATGCATCAGCCGGATGGCAGGTAGAAACAAAATCAGGAAAAGTGCAATCGCCGCTATCATGTAAATTAATCTGGTTCGTTGACAGCATAGCTATGCTGTATGTGTTGGGTGAAGCCGGAATTTTGGTCCGACTTTTCCAGGTGGGCAGTGTAACACAGATACAGAATAGATAAGAATGAGTATCATTACTAAATGATACAAAATGATACATTTATAGCCTGATACCATGAGATGGAGAAATAGTCCCTCAAAAAGAGTTTTATGTTGCAGCGCCGTGTTGTCTTAAACGTTTCAAATTTCACCTTGTTGTATTTTTGTATCAAATACGCTTTTTAGCTCTGCCCTCAGAGGGTGTGATTTTACAAAACAGGAAAAATTTTCTCTTCTGTGTCTGAATTAATGCTAATAATTAAACTTCATTTAACTTGAGCTAATTCTGATTCTGTTCATATAGTTAGTTGGAGTTTGGTTGGTTTTTTCCGCTGAAAAATCTAGCCAGACCTGCCTTTCTTACAGGAAATCATCATGGCACGACCTGATAATCAGCATTTTGTCCCTTCTTTCGTTTTGGCCACTGCTTTATTGTTCATTTGCGCGTTATTGCTGTTCAGCCCGGCGTCTATGGCTGTGCGTCTCGGCGGTAGCGTGGTGGCGCTTGTGGCAGCGTTCTGGAGCTGGTCACAGCTGCAAAGACTGCTGCAACAAGCCTGGCAACAGGCGCAGACGCAACAGGATATCGCCCGCGAATTACAGTCCCAGCAACAGGAACAAATTGTGCAACAGCAGCAGTTTTTGCTGGCGGTGTTGCCGGTCTGGCGTGACCAGCAACAGATGGCATCCCATCAGTTAGAAAGTGCCGTCAATGCTTTAGTCAGCCAGTTCCACGGCATTTACGAGCAGCTGCAACAATCGATTCACTCGTCGCGTTCGGCCACCGGTGGGCATACCGGGCTTGCTGACGTGGTGCAGCAAAGTGACGGCAACTTGACTGCTATTGTCAGTTTGTTGCGCGAAGCGATCAGTAATCGCGATGAATTACTGAAGGAAATCAATGCACTGGCCGCAATCACTGACGAACTCAAAACCATGGGCGCGGAAGTCGCCGGTATCGCGTCGCAGACCAACTTATTAGCATTAAATGCCGCCATTGAAGCAGCGCGGGCCGGCGAACAGGGCCGAGGTTTTGCCGTGGTGGCTGACGAAGTGCGCACGCTGTCTTCCCGCTCCGGCGAGACCGGCGCGCGCATTACCAAACGTATTGATGATGTAAACGAAATGCTCAAACGCACGCTGGCGCGCACTGCACAATTCACCGAACAGGATGACCAGCGTCTGCACCAGTCTGAAGTCTCTATTCAGCAGGTGCTTGGCGACTTTAAACAAGTGGCCAGCGCGATCCTGGCGTCGTCCGAACAGCTGGAAAGCAGCAGTCTGAATGTGCAGCACGAAATCAGTGAGGTGTTGACCTCGTTGCAGTTCCAGGACCGCGTCAGCCAGATTCTGGCGCATGTCAGCGCCGATATCGACAAACTCCATCAGTTGTTAAATCGTGAAGACGGGCTGAGCCAACTCGACCAGCAACAATGGCTGCGTGATATCGCCAAAACCTACACCACGTTAGAACAGGTGGCGGTACACAGCGGCAAGCAGGCTTCGCAGGGCCCGGCCAGTTCTGACATTACATTTTTCTAAGGACTGTTATGAGTAAAACCATTTTGATTGTGGATGATTCTATTTCAATTCGGCAGGTGGTCGGCATGGCGCTGCGGGGCGCCGGCTTTGATGTCATCGAAGGCTCAGATGGCAAAGACGCTTTAACCAAATGTGACGGTCGCAAAATTCATCTGGTGATCTCCGACGTCAATATGCCAAACATGGACGGCATCACTTTTGTCACTGAACTGAAAAAGCTCGCCGCGTACCGCTTTACCCCGGTCATTATGCTGACCACTGAAGGCTCGGACGACAAAAAAGCCGCTGGTAAAGCCGCTGGTGCCAAGGCCTGGGTAGTGAAACCTTTTAAAGCCGAGCAGATGCTTGATGCGGTGAACAAATTGATATTGCCATAACGCACTAACCGGTCCATCTACAGGCAGAAAGGATTTTTTATGGCAGTCACCATCGAACGCAAAGCCGATTTTCATATTCTGGTGTTTCACGCCGAGCTGAATATTTTCTCGGTGCGGGATGATTTTGACAGCCTGCAGTCACTGTCGCAGGAAGTTTTGTCGCAGCTGATGGTTGACCTCAGCGCAGTGCAGGATTTTGACAGCGCTGGTTTGCAGCTGCTGTTGTATCTGCAACAGACCTTAAAACCCGAGCAGCCGCTGCGCTGGATTGGGCTGGAGAATCCGGTGATTGCCAAAGTACTTGCGCTGTTTCGTCTTGAACTCAATGCTGTTGCTGAGGAGGCCTGAACATGGATATGGCGCAGGCGGAGCAGATTTTTATCGAAGAAGCGCAGGATTTACTGCAGGTGATGGAAACCTGTTTGCTGGATATTGAAAGCGGTGACGCGACGCCGGCCGACCACATTGCCGCCATTTTCCGCGCGGCGCATACCATCAAAGGCTCGGCCGGTTTATTTGGTTTTAACACTGTGGTGGGTTTTACCCACAGCGTCGAAAGTGTACTCGACAAAGTGCGCGACAATAAATTGCAGATGGATGCGGCGCTGGTCAGTCTGTTGCTGGATTGCCAGCAGCATATGGCACAGATGATCGCCGCGCTGAGCGACCCGGGGCAAGTGGTGAATGCAGCACAGGGCACTGCATTGCTGGAGCAGCTGGGCGTTTATCTGCAACCGGCAACAGCTGTTGCAGCAATTGCAGCAACAGCTGCACAACCGGCGGCGGCCGATGCCTGGCGTATTGATGTGGCTTATGGTGTGGATGTATTTCGTGACGGCATGGACCCGGTGTCGCAATTGAGTTATCTGAGCACTCTGGGCACGCTGGAAGAGGTTGCGCTGCAACATCACTTTCCGGCTGATTTTGACCCGGAAAGCTGTTATCTGCAGCTGCAGCTCCTGCTGAAAACCGACGCCAGCAAACAGAAAATTGAAGACGTCTTTGAATTTATTCAGGAATCGAGTCAGGTTCAGATTAAACCCCCGCTGACCGTGGTTGAGCAGCTGGCGCACACGCCGCTGCAACCGGAAAAACTTGGTCAGCTGTTGGTCGACGCCGGCGCGGTTACACCGCGCGAACTGGAACAGGTGCTGGAGCTGCAAAAACAGCAGACTCACAGTTCTGTCGGTGAATTGCTGGTGCAGCAAGGGGCTGTGGCGCCTGCGGTCGTTGAAGCCGCCGTCAACCGGCAGGCACATCAGGAACATAAAAGAGCCAGCGACTTTCAAGTATTGAAAGTGGAGGCGCGCAAACTGGACCATCTGATAAAACTCATCGGCGAAATGGTCACGGCCGGTACGGCCAATGAAGTGCTGATTAGTCAGACTAACAATGAACAGCTGCAGGAAGCATTTTCCAGTATTACCCATCTGATTGAGCAAATCCGCGATGGTGCGCTGAGCCTGCGCATGGTGCAGATCGGCGAGTCGTTCAGCCGGCTGAAACGCATAGTCCGTGACGTGTCACGCGAACTCGGTAAAGACGTCGAGCTGGACGTGGTGGGCGCGGAAACTGAACTCGATAAGTCGATGGTGGAAAAACTGTCCGACCCTTTGATGCACATAGTACGCAACGCGCTGGATCACGGCATTGAACCGGTCGACATCCGCACTTATCGCGGCAAACCGGCACAGGGGAGGCTGAAGCTCGCGGCTTATCATGAAGCCGGCGCTGTCGTGATTGAAATCCAGGATGACGGTGCAGGCCTTGATGCCGGTCGCATTCGCGCTAAAGCTGAAGAAAAGGGCTTGATCAGCAGTGATCAGTCGCTTAGCCAGGAAGATATTTACCGGCTGATTTTTGAACCAGGCTTTTCCACCGCTGCGCAGGTGACCAATTTGTCCGGTCGCGGCGTCGGGATGGATGTCGTTAAACGCAATATTGAAGAGTTACGTGGCCAGATCCTCATCGACTCCGAACTTGGCAAAGGCACCCGTTTTCGCATCCGGTTGCCGCTGACACTGGCGATCATCGACGGTTTTGAAGTCACAGTTGGCGACACTCACCTGGTGCTACCGGTCAATATGATTCAGGAATGTCTGGAGTTTGAACAGGCTGAGCTGGTCAGTGACCGCAACTATCTGAATTTACGCGGCGACGTATTGCCATTTGTCCGCTTGCGCCAGCTGTTTCAGCTATCGGAACCAGCCTCGAGCCGGGAAAACATCGTGGTCGTGCAATATGGCCGCAGCCGCGCAGGTTTGGTGGTCGATACCCTCAACGGCGAATTACAGGCGGTGATTAAGCCGCTGGCACCAATATTCCGTTCCACCCATGGTATCAGTGGTTCCACTATCCTCGGCAGTGGTGATGTCGGTTTTATTCTGGATATTCCGCAATTAATTGAATATGCATGTTCCGCTGAAACTGAACACGTCAGTGGCGTACCAGTGCAAGGAGACAACAGGTGAATCAACAAGACCTTGAGGTCAACCGACAGCAGTACCTGACGTTTTTGCTCAGGGACGAATGTTTTGGCATCAGTATCGACACAGTGCGGGAAATCATTGAATACGGCCAGCTGACAACAGTGCCGCTGATGCCGGATTTTGTGAAGGGAGTCATTAACTTACGCGGCGACATTGTCCCGGTGATCGACCTGTCGGTGCGGCTTGGCCGTAGCACGCTGGAGCTGAAAAAACGTACCTGCATTATCATTTTGGAGGTCCCGTTTGAAGGTCAGCTGGCTGTGATCGGGGCTGCGGTCGACAGTGTCAGTGAAGTGCTGGAAATCGGCAAAGACCAGATTGAAGCGCCACCCAGTTTTGGCGCGCGGTTAAAAGCGCAGTTTATTCAGGGCGTGGTCAATATTGAACAGAGTTTTGTGGTGTTGCTGCACGGCGACAAAGTGTTATCGATTGAAGAATTGGCTTCATTGATAGAAAACGTCAAACCCCAAAAGGGACGAGGTGAAAATGTTTAGTCGCATGAAAGTATCAGTCCGGCTGGCGACGCTGGCGGGCAGCATGATCGCATTAATAGTGTTGATTGGCATGCTGGGCATTTCCGGCATGCAAGCTTCTAATGAAGCGATGGCCAGTGTTTACAACGATCGCGTGGTGCCGCTGAAAGATTTAAAACAAATCGCTGATATGTATGCGGTCAATGTGGTGGATACCGCGCACAAAGTCCGCAACGGCAATCTGGACTGGCAGCAGGGGTTGGTTAATGTCGAGCAGGCTTACCAAATCATTCACGCGCGCTGGGATGCTTATCTGGCGACATCGCTGGTGGAAGAAGAGCAGACGCTGGTCAATCAGTTAAAACCGCTGTTAAACGAGGCAGATAAGTCGGTCGCGGTGCTGAAAAATCTGCTGCAGGCCAAAGATCAGGCGGGGCTGGAAAATTTCATTAAAAATGAGCTCTATACCAGTATTGACCCGGTCTCAGAGCGTTTTTCTGCTTTGGTTGATGTGCAGCTGAAGGTTGCTGAAAAGTTCTATCAGCAATCGACAGCAGAATTTGAAAATACCCGTAGCGTTAATATTGGCATCATCCTGTTCGCTATTGCGCTCAGCGTGGTGCTTGGTGTGTTGATTGGCCGCAGTATTACCCGGCAACTGGGCGGCGAGCCGAATTATGCTGAAGATGTAATTAGCAAAGTAGCCGCCGGCGATTTAACAGTGCAGGTGCGGCTGCAGCCGGGTGACGAAAGTAGCATGTTGTTTGCAATTTCGCAGATGGTGGCCAAATTATCGGAGATCATCGCGGAAGTTCGTTCGTCGGCAGATACTTTGTCTTCGGCGTCTGAGCAAATGAGCGCAACCTCGCAGTCACTCAGTCAGGCTTCGTCGGAACAGGCCGCCAGTATTGAACAAACCTCAGCCGCGATGGAAGAGATGACGGCTTCGATTAGTCAGAACAATGACAATTCCAAAATCACCGAAGGCATTGCCAGCCAAAGCGCGGTCAAAGCCATCAGTGGCGGTAAAGCTGTGGGCGAAACGGTGCTGGCGATGCGGCAAATTGCAGAGAAAATAAGCATCATCGACGACATCGCCTATCAGACCAACCTGCTGGCGCTCAACGCAGCGATTGAAGCCGGCCGCGCCGGCGAGCATGGCCGTGGTTTTGCGGTTGTAGCGGCCGAAGTCCGTAAGCTGGCGGCGCGAAGCCAGACTGCAGCGAAAGAGATTGGTGAAGTGGCTGGCAGTTCGGTGAAACTGGCTGAACAGGCTGGCGTGCTGCTGGACGAAATTGTGCCTGGCATTCAGCGCACCTCAGAACTGGTGCAGGAAATCGCTGCAGCCAGTAACGAACAGTCCGCTGGTGCCGGTGAAATTAACGATGCAATCGCACAAATTACCATGGCGACGCAGCAAAATGCCGCCGCTTCAGAAGAGCTGTCGTCGACCTCGGAAGAACTGACGCATCAGGCAGTGCAGCTGCAGGAACTAATCTCGTATTTCCAAATCACCAGCACAAAAACCAAGCGTCGCGCCCAGCCAGTCAGGGCGCCTGCTGCGCCGGCACCCCGGGCGCAGAAAAAAGCCAAAACCGAGCAGGACGATGACGATTTTGATTTCGAAAATTTCTGATTAGGGTGCGGGAGTAACGGATGACAGAGCTGCTGATGCGGGAAAGCAGATTTATCAGTGATCAGCAGTTTCAGCAGATCCGTGACTGGTTATATCAGCGCTCTGGTATTCATCTGAACGCCACCAAAAAAAGTCTGGTCACAGGGCGGCTGTATAAGCGTCTGACCGAACTGGACTTAGCTGATTTTGATGCCTATCTGCAGCTGCTGCGTGACCCGCAGCAGAGCAAAGAAGCGGAAATGGCACTCAATCTGCTGACGACCAATGAAACATATTTTTTTCGCGAGCCCAAGCATTTTGAGTTTCTGCAGAGCCTCATCACGCGGGGTGAACTGCAAAAAAGGGTGCGGGTCTGGAGTGCGGCGGCGTCAACCGGCGAAGAAGCCTTCAGTATTGCGCTGGCGCTGGCCGGTCAGTTTGGTTTGCAGGACCCCTGGCAGGTCACTGGCACCGATATCAATACCAGGGTGTTAGCGCGGGCGCGCGCGGCGGTTTATCCATTGCAGGACAGCCAGAAAATCGACCAGGCTTTACTCAAAGCTTTTTGTGTCAAAGGCGTTGGTAAAGATAACGGCTGGTTTCGCATCCGGCCTGAGATTCGTCAGCATGTGCAGTTTCAGCAGCACAACCTGATGTTGCCGCTGCAAACCACCCAGAAATTCGACGTGATTTTCCTGCGTAATGTGCTGATTTATTTCGAATTAGAGGATAAAAAACGCATAGTGCTGAACATGTTGGATGTGTTAAAACCCGGCGGCTATCTGTTGGTTGGCCACTCGGAGAGTATTCATGGCTATGACCCAAGGCTGGTGCAGCAACGCCCGGCCTGTTACCGGTATCAGCCATGATCGCCAATATTCGCGCCCGTACCGTACATTTAGCGCCTGGTGATTTTATCAGTGGCACCGCGCAGGACTGCACTGTGATTACCGTACTCGGATCCTGCGTGGCTATGGTGCTGTGGCATGCACCCAGCCGTTTTTTTGCCTGCTGTCATTTTGTTTGTGTCAGTAATAATCAGCCACAGGCCGGCTCTTACATGCCGGACGGTCGTTACGGCGACCAGATTTTGCCGCATTTTTGGCAGCTGGTGCAGAAAAAAGCCATTCCGCTGGCCGAATTGCAGGTGCGCTTATGTGGTGGCGCCGGTTCGCAAAAATCGCAAAAGCTGGTGCCGTCGTTTCAGGTCGGGCAGCTCAATGCCGAATATGCCCTGCAGTTTTGCCGCAGCCATGGCCTGCGCGCTGAACTGCTTGGTTTTGGCGGGGAACAGGGCATTAAGCTCAGGTTTGAAACTGCCGATGGTTCGGTCCAGATCAGGCAACTAACAGATCCGCAGACGGGTCGGGCAGGGTCTGGCGGATGAGCAAAAAAATCAAAGTTCTGGTGGTCGATGATTCCGCCGTCGTACGGCAGGTGCTGAGCACTATGCTGGCTGGGCAAAATGACATTGAAGTCATAGGTACCGCGGCAGATCCACTGTTTGCCGTCAATAAAATGCGCGAAGAATGGCCTGATGTCATTACGCTCGACATTGAAATGCCACGGATGGATGGCCTGACTTTTTTGCGCAAAATTATGAGCTCAAGGCCAACACCTGTGGTGATCTGTTCCTCACTGACGGAAAAAGGCGCAGAAACCACGGTCGAAGCAATGGCCGCTGGTGCCGTTGCTATCTTTACCAAACCGACCATGGGCGTCAAAGATTTCCTGCAGTCGAGTAAACAGGAGTTGTTGGCCGCGATCCGCGAAGCGGCGCAAAGCCGGGTCAGCCGGCTGACCAGCACAGCTCCGGTCGCCCGCGCTGTGGCAGCGGTACAAAGCACGCCAGCCGCACAAACTGCGATGGCAAAAACCACAGAAAAAGTCATAGCCATTGGCACCTCCACTGGCGGCACGCTGGCACTGGAGCAGATTCTGACCGCATTGACTGCAGAATGTCCGGGCATAGTCGTTGTGCAGCATATGCCGGAAAAGTTCACTGCGGCATTTGCAGCGCGGCTAAACTCCTTATCAGAAATAGAAGTTCGCGAAGCCAAAGACGGCGACCGGGTCCGGCCGGGTCTGGCGTTGATTGCGCCGGGGGGGCAGCATATGAGCCTGGTACGCAACGGCGCTTTTTATCAGGTGCAGGTCAAACCCGGGCCGGCAGTCAACCGGCATTGTCCTTCAGTGGATGTATTGTTTCGCTCGGTGGCGAAATGCGCCGGGAAAAATTCGGTGGGTTTTCAGCTAACCGGCATGGGTGATGATGGAGCCCGTGGTTTGCTGGAAATGCGTGAAGCGGGTGCTGTGACTTATGCTCAGGACGAGGCCAGTTCCGTGGTGTTTGGCATGCCGAAAGAGGCGATTAAACGCGGAGGTGCTGTGCATATCGTCGCGCTTGACGAGGTGGCCGGCCAAATCATGTTATACAGTCAGGGATAAGGTGGACAGGATGAAGGCTCTCTCTGTATTAATCATCGAAGACAGCAAGGCGCAACGCCTGTTTATGCTGGAGTTGTGCCGGCAAATGGGCATTACTGAAATTGCCGAGGCTGACAATGGCCGTTCGGCGCTGGCGGTGATGGATGGCCGGTCAAAACCTTTTGATCTGTTGATTTGTGACCTGGAAATGCCGGACATCGACGGCATTGAGCTGATTAACTTGTTGTCGGCGCGGCATATCCGCAGTGGTCTGATTATCGCCAGTGGCCGGGAGCGGTCGCTGTTATCAGCCGTGGAGCTGATGGCAAGCACCGAAGGCCTGTATGTGCTTGGCGCGTTGCAAAAGCCAGTCGCTGAAGCCGAGCTGCTGGCGCTGGTGCGTAAATATCAGCAAGACGACCTGAAGCAAAAGCAAGCCTGCGAACAGCGCGAACGTTTATTGCTGGGCAAAGAAGAGTTACAGCAGGCGCTGACGGAGCGGCGTTTTGTGCTGCATTATCAACCGAAAATTGATTTTGCCACTGTAAAGCTCACTGGCGCTGAAGCGCTGGTGCGCTTGCAGGGGACTGATGGACAGCTGATTTTCCCTAATGACTTTATACCCTTGTGCGAACGTTTTGGCCTGATTGACGAACTCAGTTATCAGGTGATTGAGCTGGCGATTGCTCAGCAGCAACGCTGGCTGGCGGCCGGTTTGTCGCTGAGTATTTCTGTCAATCTGTCGGCATATTCGTTTGAGCAGTCCGAGTTTTCAGCGCGGGTGATTGCGCTGATTAAAGATTGCGCTGTGCCGCCGAATTCACTGATTTTTGAAGTAACCGAAACTGGCGTCATCAAAGACATTGGTCGGGCTTTGGCTATCCTGACCCGGCTGCGGCTGTTTGGTTGTGGCCTGTCCATCGATGACTATGGCACCGGTTATTCATCGGTCAAACAGCTGTCGCAAATCCCGTTTACCGAGCTGAAAGTCGACCGCAGTCTGGTAGACGGCATCAGCACCAAAGCGCATTTGCAGGTGATTTTTGAAAGTACCTTGTCGATGTGTCAGAAGCTTGGCATTGAGTTAGTCGCTGAAGGTGTCGAGCGGCCGGATGACTGGCATTATCTGCAGCAGGCTGGCTGCAACATCGCGCAGGGTTATCTGATTTCGCCGCCTTTGCCGGAACAGCGCTTTTGTCAGTGGGTGCAAAATGGCATGACCTTTTTAAGTAAAGTTGGTCATAAAGGCTAAGATCTGGCTCGGCGAGCATTGCCAGCCCCACAGTTTTTACTGCAATTTTCCGGCCTGGCGCTATAATAGCCCTCCTTTTTTTATGGCTATTTTGCCATTGTCCTGCGGAGCCGCGATGAGTCAGTTACCCCCATGTCCACAATGTCAGTCCCCATTTGCCTACGAAGACGGCGTACAGCTGGTGTGCCCGGAATGCGGCCATGAATGGCAGCCGGGAGCAGAACCCGCCGCTGAAAGCAGCAAAGAGATCCGCGATTCGGCCGGTTCTGTGTTGCAGGATGGTGATACTGTGACCGTGATCAAAGACTTAAAAGTCAAAGGCTCGTCACTGGTGGTGAAAATCGGCACTAAAGTGAAAAACATCCGGCTGGTGGATGGCGACCATGACATCGATTGCAAAATCGATGGTTTTGGCGCAATGAAATTAAAATCTGAATTCGTGAAAAAGGTCTGATTGGACCGCAATAAAAATGGCGCCTTGAGCGCCATTTTTTATTGCAACTGCAGCGTCAGTACGCCCGGGTTTTAAAAGTCGCGGCATCCAGAATCGACCACAAATGCACCAGACCTGCGATCACTGCCGGGATAAAAATCAGCCACCACATGGCGTAGCCAACCATACAGACGACGAAAAACAAAATGGCTGGCATTAAACGGCCTTGCACCAGCTGGCCCAGCCCCGGAATAAACACACTGCATAATGCGGCAATCACATTACCGCCTGAACCTTGCTCTGCCATATAGGCTCCTTACTTCAACACTTTCGCCTTTGATTTGACTGTATCGCAAAACTTTATTTGTGACAGCATAAATCTGTAAGCGAATGTATGCAGCGGCGTTATGCTCCCGGCTCGGTCAGAAATCCCAGCTGCGTGATGCCGGCCTGCTGCACTGCGGCGAGCGTGGCGACTACATGTTCATAGGCGACTGCGCGGTCGCCCTTGAGCTGAAAAGTCGGCTGCGGTGTTAATAAGGCGGCTTGCTGCAGCCGCTGCGTCAGTGCGTCGCGGCTCAATTTATCCTTGTTCCAGTACACAGTGCCGTCGGCGGTGACGGCCAGCGTGATGGTATCGGGTTTGGTTTGGCTCGGCTGATGGCTGACCTGCGGCAGCTCCAGCGGAATGGAATGGGTCAGTACCGGCACTGTGATCATAAAAATAATCAGCAACACCAGCATCACATCCACCAGCGGCGTCATATTAATTTCACTGATGACGCCGCTGTCATCGTCAAAATCGTTGTGAAAAGACATCAGGCTGCTCCGTTCACCGGCTGGGCGTGTGACACAGTCGCTTTTGGTGCGGCGCCAGTGATGAAATAGGCATGCAGCTGAAAGGCAAAGCGGTTTAATTGCGACACTATGCCTTTATTGCTGCGGCTGAAGGCGTTAAACGCCAGCGTAGCCGGGATTGCCACGGCCAGGCCAAAAGCGGTCATAATCAGCGCTTCACCAACCGGGCCGGCAATTTTATCGATGCTGGCCTGACCGCTGGCGCCAAGGCTGACTAAGGCATGATAAATGCCCCAGACAGTGCCAAACAGACCAACAAAAGGTGCCACTGAGCCGACTGAAGCTAAGACCGCCAAACCACGTTGTAACTGCTCAGCACTTTCATCAATAGCGCCTTTTAAGTTGGCGGTCAGCCAGTCCGACAGCGGTAAATGGCCATGTAAATCATCACGATGGGTGCTGTGATGTGCCAAGGCCTGCTGGCCTTGATCGGCCAGATAAAAAAACGGATTGCCGGGGCCATCGACTGGCCGGGCTTGCTGCAGCAAACTGAGGCCAGCCTGAAAACTTTGCGCATGCCAGAACTCCCGGCCGGCTTGCTGTAAACGACGCAGCTGCCACAACGCGTAGCTGCGCCTTGCGATGACGGTCCAGCTGGCGACTGACATCAGCAGTAATAAAAACGCCACGGTTTTGCTGACCATATCACCTTGTTGCCACAGCAACGCGATACCATAAGGATTGTCTTGCATGATGTTCTCCTGTGAATAACGTGGCGCTTTGCGCCAAAATCTGCGTTAACCCTGCTGCAGCGAAAACTTCAGCGGTAATTCATACCAATAATCAATAGCCTGGCCTTGTTTACGCGCTGGCTGGAATTTCCATTTTTTCACTGCCTGCAGCGCCGCCTGATCCAGCCGGTCAAAGCCACTGGTTTTCTTCAGTTTTAATTCAGTGACCATGCCTTCTTTACTGACCAGCAATAACAGCCAGACCGTGCCCTGTTCTTTGCGTTTACGCGACAACATCGGGTACACCGGCGCTTTGTTGTTGAGGCCGGCGGCGTCAGCGCTGGGGAGTTGTGTGGTCGGCTCAGCGGTTTTGGCCGGGCTGCTGCTGGCCGCTTTCTGGCTCAGCGCTTTACTGGGAGCCTGCACCGGCGCAGCGGCCGCGGCTTTAGCAACCGGCGGTGGTGTTTTTTGTGTTGGTTTGGTCTGTGGTTTCAGCCGCGGTTTTTTCGGCTTAGGCTGTGGTTTTTGCGGCTCAGGCTCTGCTTTGGGCGGCGGTGGCGCAATTTTCGGTTCAGGCGCAATCAATACACCCTGCAGCTTTGGCGGCTCCATGTCGATTTTGGGTTCTGTGATCGCGGCATCTGCCTGCATTAACGCCGCAATAGCGCCAAGATGCAGCAATAACAACAACACAAAGACTCCGGCAGTTCCGCGCGACATGATAAAACTTAAAGCATATGAGAATGATTCGCATTGTATGATTGTGTGAAGGTTTTGTCAGCAGCTTTCTGCTGTGGATTGGTGTTATCCGCAACAAAGTTGCGCTGGCGCAAGGTTTCGCGCCAGCCGGAATTTTTGCTGAAAACGCTCAGCCTGTGGCTTTGGCTCCGGGGGCAGCTGCAAGGGCGGGGCGGAAAATATCCGGATACACACGGTCACGCAGTGCCATGGCCGGTGTTTCGACCAGCTTGTACAGCAGGGCGCTGACAGCCAGTGACAGGATAATATTCAGCAATAACACTGTGCTGCCGGACCAGTCTTGTATTTCAGCCTGTTGGTTAATGATAAAACCAATGGGTTTATGCACCAGATAGAGCGAATAGGACCAAAGCGCCAGCGTGGCAACGCCCGGCACCTGCCAGCGCGCCAGCAGACTGCCCGGTTGCAGTGCACTCATCAGCAGCAGTGCAAACGCCATGGCCAACAAAGAATAACCAAATACTGTGGCAAAAAAGCCATAGCCCTCGCCTTTGATATAAGCGAAATTGAGCAGCAGATACAGCATCAGCGCCACAGTACCAAAGCCGATCAGCTGCAGTTTTTGCTGATGTTGCGCCAGCGCAGCCCAACGCGTCGGATAGGCATTTTTAAACAAAGCTACCGACAATCCGGGCAACAGCTCGTCCATCCGCGCAAAGCTAGAATAATAAATAAAGGCATTAAAATAGCGGGTCTGGCCATCTGCCTCCAAGCCATATAACTGCCACATCTGATAACGATAACAAACAGCTGCCATTATCAAAGCGCCGATCAAATAAAACGCGTGTTGTACTTTGCCGCTCAGTCGCAGACAGAGAAAAGCCACCAGCGGCAGCAGGAAATAAAACTGCTCCTCGATACACAAAGACCAGGCGTGCGAAAAGGCGGTGCCCGGCATCAGCTGGTAATTTTGCGTAAAGGTCAGAAAACGCCACAGCGCTGGCGGCTGGTTGCCGCCCATGAGCTCAGGTAGCAGGAAAAATGCGGCCAGCACCAGCCAGAACACCGGCCAGGTCCGCAGCGCCCGACGCCAGTAAAAACGCCGGAACGACAGCTGTTTCCCCTGCGAGAGGCCTTTAAACAGTTGATTACCAATCAGATAACCGGACAAAACAAAAAACAGATCCACACCAACCCAGCCGATCCGGCTCAGCCAGCCAAAAGTCGGCTCGCCACTGACAAACACCATATAGTGATACATAAACACCAGCAAGATAGCGCAGGCGCGTAACAGGTCCAGCCCGCTATGGCGGGAAGATTGGCCAACGGATTGGCCTGGCGGCGACAGGTTCATGGAAGTCCCGGAAATGTGATTGTGATCAGGTGCTTGTATTGAAAGTACCATGCTGGTTGTGGATTGTCGTCAGTGTCTGTCGGTTGCTCTGTTGGTGCTGGGATGAGTGGGGTGAGGGATGGGATTTTGCCCTGCGGGCGGGTTTGTTTTAATTAATCACTTTTACCTCTTTGCTAAGCGGACTTGAAGCAGCAGGAAAAAATGATTCAGGCACCGGACACCGCCGCCCGCAGGGCAAAAACCAGCGTCAGCGCAGAAACGTCAGGCCACTTGCTTCTCTGCCAGATGCAACTCCATGGTGGCCTTGAGCAGGCGGAACAACAATACAGAAGCGTCGATCTCTTCGCGTCTGTTGGTCAGACTCTCAACGTTCAAACCCAGTGGAATATCCAGGCTCGCGCAGTGCTGCAGGATTTGCTGCAGGTTGTCGCGGCATAAGCGGATGGATTCATTCAGCGGATTTTCTGCATCCAGAATACGGTAACGCGCAGCGAGTGGTACTGAAATGCCGAGCCACTGCATAAAATCTAAGGTCTGTTCACCGCCGCAGGGCGTGAAGGTCAGAATAATGCGGTTTGGCGTCAGGCCTTGCTGGCGGCAGCAGCGGGCGTAGCTGGTCAGTAAATCAATAGTGGCCTGGGCGTTGTACACCGCCTGGGTGATAAAAAACTGGCAACCCTGGGCTGATTTTTCAATCAGGCGCTGATGCTCATTACCTTTGCTGGCGTGGCGTTCGGCGATGGCGACACCACCCAGATAGACCTCGGCCGGGTGTTCGGCCAGCTCGCGGTAGGCATCAGCCAGGCTCAGTTTAATAGTGCCGTTGGAAGACGGGCTGCCAACCAGCACCAAATTTTGCAGCTGATAATCCCGCGCTGTTTCGCCGAGCCAGTCACGAAACTCGGCGGCATCGCGCTGCGCTACCGACTTGTACGTGATGACGTCGCGGCGTGCCAGTTTACGCAGCAGCAGGCTGTAATCGCGTGGATCCAGTGTGGCGTGAAACGGGAAAGGCCGTTCACTGCTGACGCGGCTGCTTTCATCCTGAATGTCGTACACCACTAAACCGTCGAACTCGATTTCATTTAAACGCTTCAGCAGTTTACCGGCGATACGTTCAGTTTTATCCGCAGCAGTGCCGGCCTTTGGCGGCGTTGTACCAATCAGGTATACCCCTTGGCTTGGGTCCTGAATTTTTTGCTGCAGACTGAGCGGCATAATCGAAATCTCTGATAGAAGCTGATATGGCTAAGTATACAGATGTTTGGATGGCTGGCCATCTAAATTTAAATGAATTTTTTCGAATCTTCAGTTGAGTAAAACTCAAGTTGCAGTAAAAACCAGTTTTGGACTGGCGTCGGTGAAACGGATGTGCTGAATTAAACAGTCATGATGTGCTGGTTACAGCATGCCGAACGAATACTGCATCATGACATGACACAAGCACTGACTGCCGTAGGTTTCAGATGAAAGGATTTTGTGTCGCCTGGCTTGGCTGGCTCTGTGTCATCGGCTGGGAGCCTGGACTGCATGCCGCTGAACCACCGCTGGCCAGCCTGCCGCGCGCGCAGATTTATCTGATCACCGAAGAAATGCCGGCGCCAGATTGCACCGAAAGTGCCGCCACTCAACGTTTACGCCGGCAATTGGCGCAGTTTCCGGCGCTGCGATACGATATTCAATATGTGTCCTGGCCTAAAGCGCTGGCGGAGGTGGCTCGTCGCTCTGACGCTTTGGTGTATAAAATCGCCCGCACGCCATCCAGAGAACAGCGTTATCTATGGCTGTTTCCCAATGAAACCAGTAACTTGCATTTATATACGCTGGCAGACCAGCCACTGCGTCACAAAAGTCTCAAGCAACTGCAACAGCAGCCTGGACTGACAATAGCCTGCCCGGCGCAGTCGGCCCACTGTGAAATGCTGCGCTTACGTGGCTTTACTAAAGAGCAGATAATGGAAGTCCGTTTAACAGCGCAAACCAGCGTCGAGCGGCTGTTGCTGGCCAAACGGGTGCAGTTTATCGCGGTGGCGGCGGAGGATTTTCGCCGCCGTATGGCGATTTTGCAGGTGCCGCCGCAGGATTATGTCACGGGACCACAAGTCGCCAGCCTGACCGACTATCTGGCAGGCGGCCCGACGCTGCACCCGGCGCTGCGTCAGTTGTTAACCCGCGATACGGTGCCGCAGCCGTGAATTGTTGTCATACAACTGCTCAGCATCAATAACTGCAAATCCTTATACATTCTTTATAAAGTGCGACAGAACGCTCTTTTAGACTATCAGTCTGAGTCTGAACAGGTGTGAGCCGATGTCCGGTTTCGCTGTGCAGGGCCCGCGTGCCAGTGGTCGCCTGCTGATTTATAAAGTGTTGGGTTATTTGTTGTTGCTGTTGGCGCTGGTGCACCTGTCAGGTGCTGCCGTGTCGGTGTATTTCAACGAAAACAGTTTCTGGACTTTCCTCGGCACAGCGGCTATTTGTGTGATCGTCGGCTATAGCCTGACACTGCTGGGGCGGGATGCGGTCGCGATGAAACAACGCCAGTTGTTTTTGCTGACCACGTTAAGCTGGCTGATTATCTGTGTGTTTTCGGCGTTACCTTTCTGGCTGATTATGCCTGATTCCAGCTTTACCAATGCCTGGTTTGAGACCGTCTCCGGCATTACCACCACGGGTTCAACCGTGTACTCGGGCCTCGACAATATGCCCAAAGGCATTTTGTACTGGAGATCCATTCTGAACTGGATTGGCGGTATAGGCATTATTGTGATGGCGATTGCAATTTTGCCGGCGCTGAAAATAGGTGGGATGCGCTTATTTAAAACCGAGAGTTCTGACACCTCCGAGAAAATCCTGCCGCGCAGTTCGTCGATGTCAGCGGCCATTGGTGGCGTGTATCTGGTGCTGAGTCTGATCACTGCCATCAGTTATTATCTGGCAGGCATGAATGGTTTTGATGCTATCACCCATATGATGGCGACTGTCGCCACCGGTGGTTTTGCTAACTACGATGCTTCTTTTGGTGTGTATAAAGAGATGCCGCAAATTTATTGGCTCAGCAGCTTTTTTATGTTGCTGGCGGCCATGCCTTTTGTGCTGTTTATCAGTATGGTTAAAGGCGATCGCAAAGCGCTGTGGAAAGACTCGCAAGTCCGGGCCTTTTTACTGATTGTGGCTTTTTGTACCGCTTTGCTCACGTATTATCAGGTGACACATAATGCACGCGATGCTTTTGAAGCGCTGACGCATAGCCTGTTTAATGTTGTCTCTATTATCACTACTTGCGGTTTTGCTTCTGAGGATTACACCTTATGGGGCAATATGGCGGTGATGTTATTCTTTTACATCACTTTTGCCGGTGCTTGTTCCGGTTCCACTTCCGGTGGCCTGAAGATTTTTCGCATCCAGTTGGCGGCGATGTTGCTGGTGAAACAGCTGAAACTGCTGATCCATCCCAAAGCGGTGTGGAGCCAGAAATATGGCGGTAAATCGGTTGACGACCAGCTGCTCGGTAACGTGCTGGCGTTTTGTTTTATCTACTTTGCCAGCATTGGCTTTATCGCGCTGATGTTGTCGTTTTATGAATTAGATGTGGTAACCGCGCTGACCGGCGCCGCAACGGCGGTGGCCAACGTGGGGCCGGGATTGGGCACTATTATTGGTCCGGCCGGTAACTTTGCCAGCTTGCCAGATGGCGCCAAATGGTGGTTAAGTTTAGGTATGTTATTGGGCCGGCTCGAAATTCTGACGCTGGTGGTGTTATTTACTCCGTCGTACTGGCGGTATTGAGGCATGTGGGTGGGCTGGCAGCAATTCAGTTCAGTGTTGGCCGGAAAACCGGTAAAGCCCAATACTGCGGCTTATTGGCTATGGTCAGCCGGCGGCATCCTGCTGCTGCCGCTGCTCGGTTGTGTGCTGCTATTACCGCTGCGTTCTGCAGTCAGTCCGACCGATGTGGCGATGCTGATGTTGCTGTGGATCAGCGCGATGGCGTTGCAGTTTGGTAAAACGCCGGCGCTGCTGACGACCTTATGGTCGGTGCTGCTACTGAACTGGTGTTTTGTACCGCCGTATTACACGCTGGACGTGCACGACACCAACAACTTTATCAGCTTCTTTGTCATGGCTGCCTTTGGGCTTTTTATCAGCTACCTGGCAGACCGGCTACGCCGGCAGCAGGAATACAGCGCCCGGCAGCAGCTGCAGGTCGAGCTGGAACAACAGCGTGCCGTGCTGCTGCGCAGTCTGTCGCATGACCTGCGCACGCCGCTGGCCACTATTATGGGCGCATCCAGCATGCTGTCAGACGATGCGTTGCAACTGTCCGACGAGCAGCGCCGGCAGCAGGCGCAAAATATCTATCAGCAAAGTTTGCTGCTCAATCAGCATTTTGAAAAAGTGCTGGAGCTGAGTAAAGCGCAGCTGATGGGCGATTCGCTGCGTCGTACTTCATTCAGTGCCGCTGATTTAATGGCCGGCGCCCTGGCGCGCCGGCCGGAAGATGCCGCCTTGTTGGCACCTATCTGTCAGCAAAAGCTGAATGCCGACGAGCAGTTGTTCAGCGGCGATGCTGAACTGCTTGAAATGGCGCTGGCCAATATGCTGGAAAACGCATTACGTCATGGCGCACCGCCGTATCAGCTGCAGTTAAATGCTGCGAACGGCTGGTATCAGCTGCGTTTGTGCAATTCGCCGGGACGGAAACATACCGTACAGCGCGACAGCGGCACTGGCCTGGGCTTACGGATTTGTCAGACCGTTGCGGCGCTGCATCAGGGCCGTTTTGCACTGGATACGAACGAGCGCGGCGTCACCGCCTTGCTGGAGTGGCCACAATGAAAACTACGATTGCCTCGGTCCTGGTGCTGGAGGATGACGCTGGCATGCAGAGTTTTTTGCAGACGCTGTTACAAAGCCAGGGTTATGCGCTGCAGCTCTGTGCGGAAGGGCAGGCCGGCCTGCAATTGTTGGCCAGTCAGGCGTTTGACCTGCTGTTGCTGGATTTAGGTTTGCCCGACATCGATGGTATTGAGCTGCTGCGCCAGTTGCGGCAATGGTCGGACATCCCGGTCATTGTGATTTCTGCCCGTGGTAAAGAGCAGGATAAAGTCACGGCACTCGACAGTGGTGCCAATGACTATGTGACCAAACCCTTCAGTGCCGGTGAATTGCTGGCAAGACTGCGCGCAGCGCTGCGGCCCCGCCATGGTCAGAACCCGCTGCTGAGTTTTGGCGCTGTACGGATTGACCCGGTGCAGCGGCTGGTGCACAAAGCCGGTACTGTGGTGCATCTGACCAAAACCGAATATGAAATGTTGTTATGCCTGTTGCGCCACGCCGGCTCGGCGCTGACGCACAACCAAATCCTGACCCAGGTCTGGGGCGCGGCCTATCAGGACAGGCCGGAATACATCCGCGTGCATATGGCTGGCCTGCGGCAAAAACTGGAAGACAATCCGGCCGCGCCACAATATCTGAAAACCGAAGCCGGGGTTGGTTATCGCTTGTGCCTGTAACTGCCGGCGACGTTAGTCCGGAGTCCAGGCGATACCAAAACCCCCTTGCCAGTCAGTCGCATTCTGACTGATGCCACGCAAAAACCAGACGTCCAGCTGTAACTGCGCCGACAGCCGCCAGACCCCACCTGCACCGGCATTGGTGCTGTGCTCCGCGCCACTGCTAAAGCCGAGTTCAGTGTAGGCACTGAATCCGGCGTCGCTGTAAAAGGTGTAGCTGGGTGAAAAGGTCCAGCTGTCATCGCCGTCGCTGCTGCTGTAGTCCAGATACCAGGCGAAAGAACGTCCTTCACTGAGTTCCCGGGCAAGGCTTACGGCAAGACTGTGGCTGGGATGGTCGGCGCGAAAAGGTTGTTGTCCGGTCGGGTGGCTATAGCTTGCTAACAGTGCCCAGCTCCAGAGCGGGCTTAAGTCCGGCAAGGCATACTTCAGTGCCAGACTGGCATCACCGGCACCAGTTTCGGTCGGGTTGCCGCTCTGGCGATTCAACAAATCAGCGCCAAGCTGCAGTTCAACACGTTTGCCAAGCCCGAGCCGCCACAAGGTGCTGGCGGTATAGAGCTGTTCAGACTGACGATCACGCCGGTCGCGGCTGAAATCTGGCAGCCCTTGCTCCCAGCTGAACTGGCCTGACTCCAGCACTGTAGTACCAAAACCGATACCGGGCCGGTCAAAGGATACTTCAGCCTGCACTGGCCCGGCTAGTGTGATGGAAGCTGCGGCCACCAGTACAAACCGCCGACCGCGGATTACGGGCAACATAGGAAGGGCTGGGGTTCGTCTGCAGATTGGCATCGGGGCTCCGCGTTTTTTAATGCTGATAATCACAGCATAACAGAGGTTGTCAGCATCGCCGGTGTTTGCATTTTGCCGGCACCTGGGTTTTATTGTCAGCAAGACAGGTCGCCGTAAAGGCAAAAATGAACCATCAGATTTATTTAAGCCACGGTTGCGCGGTGCTCAAATCGGTGTCGCTGCATACAGATGTTCATGCCCATCTGGCGCATCAATGGACTTTTAGCCTCGATGCAAAGCCTTTTTCGTTGTGGCTGGACGAGCACTGGCAGCAGGCCACGGAAATTTTTATCCCCTCGCAACGCCCGCATCAGTTTGCGGAGCAGTCCGGGCTGTTTCTGACCGTGTTGATCGATGCCGATTGCACAGTGCAATACCAGACTCAGCTGCAGCATTTGTTACAGCGTCATATCGCCGGCGGTTCATCGTCGGATCTGAGTGGATTTTTGCAGGCGCTGACGGCACTTCGGCAGATCAGTGACAACCGCATCCGCCAGGTGCTGGCATTGATCGAGACGGCACAGACCGAATCTGACTGCTCAGCCAACAGTCTGGCAGGCAAAGTGGCCTTATCTCCAGGCCGGTTTTTACATCTGTTTAAGGCGCAGACCGGTGTGCCGTTGCGGAAGTATCTGCGCTGGCAAAAATTGCTGCGGGTATTTCGCGCATTGGCAGCGCCAAATCCGCCGGCTTTTACCGAGCTGGCGCTACAGGCCGGTTTTTATGACGCCGCTCATCTGGCCAACGAAATCAGGCAATCGTTTGGTCTGGCGCTGTCGGATATCGTGCACAATAGCCAGTTTTTCCAAGACAACCTGCCACAGATCCGCTGAAATACTCCCAACATCAGCAGGTTTATATCCGCAAAGTGACATTGGGAGTGAATATGGTATCAACACTGCAACAAACGGCACAGGCGCAGCTGCACCAGGCCAAACAGCATTATCAGGCAGCTAAATATCAGCAGGCTTTCTATCAGCTGGAGCGTGCGCATCTGTTGGGCCAGCGCTATCTGTGGCTGCATCTGCAAACCCACTGGTGGATGCTCAAATGTGGCGCTCGCCAGCAGGGCAGTGCAGAGGTTCGCGGCCAGTTGCTACGGCTGCTGGCAGTGCTGCCGGCTTACCTGCTGGGCTGGGTGCCACTTGGTAACACCGGCGGCGCCAATGTGCCCGCGCTACGGCCAATGCCAATACCAGCAGAATTCCGGCCTTTGTTTCCGCGTTATCCGGTGCTGCGTGATATGGCCTTGCGGTTGGTATTGGGGTTATCGCTGGTCGGCGTCAGTTTGGTGTTCGCACCGGTGTTTGGTTAAGTGGCGTGATCACCAGGGTAAATGGCCGGTTTTCACCAGAATGACGGTTTCTTCGCGGACAAAAGGCGTGTGCTGGCTCTGATGCGGGCTACGCAGCCAGCTAAGCGCCGGATATTCCCCGAATTCATCACAGAAAGTCCCGCTTAACACCAGGATTTCTTCGCCGCCAAAATGGCGGTGTGGCAGAAATACTTCACCGGCCGGCCAGCGCACCAGCGCGGTGTGTTCACCTGCAAAACTGTGTAGCGGCATCACTTGCAAGCCACCATGACCGGGCAGCCATTCAGCGCTTGTGGTATCAATCCGCACTGTGGCCTGATCGGCCGGGTTGAATTGATGCAGTTTGACAAACAAAGTGCAGCCATAGCGGCTAAAAGGCGCGTGCTGGCTGCCGGGTGGATTACGCAGATAACTGCCGGGACCATAATCGCCGGATTCATCGCTGAATATGCCATCCAGCACCAGAATTTCTTCCCCGCCCGGATGCGGGTGGGACTTAAAGCTTGAGCCTGGAGCATAACAAACTATGCTCGTGGCATGGCCGGATTCCTCGCCGCCGCGTGACAGAGGTTTACGCAGCACGCTCGGCATTGGGCTCGGTTGCCATGGCTGCGTGGCGGTATCGATCACCACGCGCTCGGCAAAATTCATATTGAGCATATAGGGCTCCGTTTCAGTTTTTCTGCGGCTGATTGTACAGTACACGATGCAACTCAGATCAATTCAGCTGTTCAGCACCAGGTTGCTAACCGGTAATCCGCGGGAAGCAGGCGGCGCAGCGGCGGAGTCGGAAACAGGTAATGTCTCAGTGTTGTCCTTGAGCCATACTCAACTTTTTGCCGACAGAGGAAGCATCATGGCTGACAAATCCCATCCGTTTGACGAACTGCTGATTAATCCGGGCATCAGCGCGACGGCGGCATTGTTGTTTACGCCATGCCCCGGCACTAAAGGCGTCGAGATTAAAGCCGCGCTTTCACAACTCAAAGCCGCCGGTGCTGTGGCACTGATTAGCCTGACGCCGGACAGCGAAATGCAGCAACTGCAGGTCAATGATATTCCGGCGCTGTGCCGTGAATTAGGTCTTGGCTGGTTTCATTGCCCGATAGAAGATAATCAGGCGCCGGGGCCGCTGTTTACCATCAATTGGCAGGTCGCCGCGCCACAAGTGCATCAGTGGCTACGTTATGGCGACAAAATTGCCATTCACTGTAAAGGTGGCTCAGGCCGCACCGGCTTACTGGCCGCGCAAATCCTGCTGGAGCTGGGGTTGGATAAAATTGAAGCAAAAAGCCGGGTGCAGGCGCTACGGCCTTATGCTTTAACGCTTACGCCGCATCTGGATTATTTTAACAAGTTAAAATAACAGGCGTTTGCTGATGTATCGCTACAGAACTGGCAGCGCCTGATAAAGGCTGAACTTCAGCAGGGCGTGCGCAAGGATGCCGTAGTCACCGGCACTTATTGGGCTTTTACCCTGACTGGCTTCGCACCAGGCATGCAACCAGGGATTAGCGAAAAAGAACCTCGGGAAAACCGAGGTTATGCATTCAGATCACGTCACCAGTGGGTGAGCGCTCGTTTCAATTTCTCTGGCACGCTCAGCGCATTGTCACGAATTCCTCAGCAGAAGTCGGGTGAATAGCCACACAGTTATCAAAATCGGCTTTAGTCGCGCCCATTTTGATCGCAACCGCAAAGCCTTGCAGCATTTCGTCGGCAGCGTAGCCAATCACATGCAGGCCCACCACTTTTTGCCCGGGGCCGGCGCAGACCAGTTTCATCCGCGTCGGTTCTCGGTGCGAAGTTAAAGCGCGGTACATGGCGGTGAATTCGCTGTTGTAGACCTTGACCGCAGCATCACCATATTCGGCCCGCGCTTCGGCCTCGGTTTTGCCGACCGTGCCAATCGGCGGGTGCGAAAATACCACTGTGGGTACTAAATCGTAGTTCAGGTGCTCGTCGGTTTTACCGTTAAATAAGCGCTCGGACAATCGCCGGCCTGCAGCGACCGCAACCGGCGTCAGTGCGAGGCGGCCGGTGTTATCGCCGATGGCATAAATGCCCGGCACATTGGTGTTCTGGTATTTGTCGGTTGGAATAAATCCCTGCGCATCGGTTTCGACACCGGCAGCAGCCAGATTCAGATTTTGCGTATTCGGCTTGCGACCAATAGCCCAAATCAGGCAATCGACCTGCAGTACATGGCCGGTATTGAGTTGCAGCATTAAAGAGCCATCGGCTTCGCGGCTTACGGCGGTCACTTCGGTATGCGAATGCATCTGAATGCCATTGTGCTGCATCAGCTGATGCAAAGTGTCCGACAACATGGTGTCAAAGCTACGCAGCGCTTTGTCGTGGCGCACCAGCAAATGCGTTTCACTGCCAAGTGCCTGCAACACCCCGGCAATTTCTACCGCGATATAACCGGCACCGACCACGGCCACCCGTTTCGGGCAATGGTCTAAGGCAAAAAAGCCGTCACTGTCGATGCCAAATTCTGCACCCGGAATCGCCGGCCAGGCCGGCACACCGCCGGTGGCGATGCTGATATGGTCGGCGCTGTAACGCTCACCGTCGACTTCAATGGTATAAGCGTCGACAAAACGGGCAAAGCCTTTAATCACGGTGACCTGATTTTTGCCGAGCACCCGCTCGTACGAGCCGTGAATACGGGAGATGTAAGCTTCGCGGCTTTGCACCAGCCGCTCCCAGTCGAGTGCCGGCGCCTGTACGTCGTAGCCATAATCCGGCGCCAGCTTCAGCGCATCGGCAATTTGCCCGGCAAACCACATGGCTTTTTTTGGCACGCAGCCGACATTGACACAAGTGCCGCCCAGGGCTTTAGCTTCCACAATTGCGCAGTTTTTGCCATAACTGGCTGCTCTGTTAGCGCTGGCGATACCGCCGCTGCCGCCACCGATGGCGATGTAGTCAAAATGTCGGGTCATAAGATTGCCAGGAAAGGAGATAGACACCCTATCTATAAGGACTGCCAGGCAGAAAAACAAGAGGCCTCGTTTGGGGGGCCGGCTGCTTTATAAAACAATAACCTGGCGTGATTTCAGCTTTTTAGCTGGTAAAAACGGCACTAAAAGCGCTTTTTTAGCAAAAAACTTTGTTTGACGGCACGCGCCGGAGCCGTTAAAACGTCGGAACTCCCGGCGCAGCACCGTGCCGGACTGCGCTCAGGAATTATTGTTGATGCAAGAAATGCTCTCCGCAATCTGGCAGCAGGATTTTCAACTGTTGATCGAACTTGGCAAAGTTGATCTGCTGATCAGTTGTTTATTACTGATTTTGTTTCTCGAATCTGCTTTTGTGTTTTTACCCTTGCCGGGGGACAGTCTGGTTCTGTTGTCCGGCGGACTGATGGCAGCAGGCGTGCTGCAACCAGAAGTGGTGTACCTGTACCTGCCGCTGGCTGCGGGCCTGGGAAGTTTAGTGGCGTACTGGCAGGGGCACGCGCTGGCGCACACCCGTTTTATGCGGCATATCGAAAGGGCTGTGCCTAATGGCAGTCTGGCCAGGGCCAGTGGCCTGCTGGAGCGGCATGGGCTGCTGGCGATGTTTTCTTCGCGTTTTATTCCTTTTGTCCGGGTTTTAACGCCAATGATGATGGGGATGACCCGGCTCACCGTGGCGAAAGTCGCCGTTATCAGCCTGGTCAGTGCTCTCTGCTGGACGCTGGTCCTTAGTATGGCCAGTGCCGCACTGATGAAGCTGCCGGTGTTGGCGCAGTATCATCAGCTGCTCGGCAAAGTACTGGTTTTAGTGTCTGCAGTGCTGTTTTTACTGGCGGTGGTGGCTATCGCTTACCGTTTGCTGCGCAGTCCAAAAGCTGTGGTGGAAGAGTAGTCCTTTCAGTCTGGCTGTCTCAGTTTGTTTGTTGTGATCAGCTGCTGTAGTGCAGCAGCTGTTGCCTTTTCACCACGATTGACCGAATTCAACAAGCGCAGGCCGTTCTTGCCTGCCTCGCCGATTTTTACGCTCAGAACTACCGGCAGCCCCCACAATATTGTCAAAAGCTGTATAGTAATACAGTGCTTGTGCTAACCCATTGAAGTGGAGGCAAAATGAACGAATTCAGTACTGTCAGGCTCGCGTTGGAAGTTCTGCTGTTGGCCGGTCTCATCGCTGCCGGCGTGGCCTGGTGGCGGCAACAGCAGGCCAATCGGGCGCTCAGCGACCAGCACATTCGGCAACAGGCACAACTGGAGCACCAGCAGAGTTTGCTCAATGACCATCGCATGCAGCTGCAGCAAAGCCAGGACGAAGTGCGGCAGCAGCAACAGGATTATCTGCGTTTAAAAGAAAAACACGACCGGCTGCAGGTGCTGCTTAGCGAAAAACAAAGCCAGTATCAGCAGCAGCTGGCGTTATTGCAGGACAGCAAACTGCAGTTAAAACAAGAGTTTGAAAACCTCGCTAACCAGATTTTGCAGCAAAAGGGTGAGCAGTTTGCCCGCCAGAGCCAGCAAAGCCTACTGCAGCTGTTACACCCGTTGCAGGCCGATATGAAAGGCTTTCGCGATAAAGTTGAAGCCATTCACACCGAAGATTTAAAACAGCGCAGTGAACTGAAAACTGAGCTGTTAAATCTGCAAAAACTCAATACCGCCATCACCGATCAGGCTGCGCGTTTAACCAGCGCTTTGCAGGGACAAAAGAAGCTGCAGGGCAACTGGGGCGAGCTGATGCTGGAAAATGTGCTGGAAAATTCCGGCTTGCGGCCCGGCGTCGATTACCGGCGTGAAGTCAGTTTTCAGACCGAACAGGGCCGGCGCCGGCCCGATGTGATTGTTGACCTGCCGCAACAAAAGCATCTGGTGATCGATGCAAAAACGTCTTTGCTGGCTTATACCCGATATGTCAACGCCGAGCAGGATCTGGAACGGGCCGAGGCATTAAAAGCCCATTGTCAGGCCGTCAGTGATCGAATTGCTGAGCTCGCCGATAAAAGCTATTACCAGCTCGACGGGCTGAATTCTCCGGAAGTGGTGTTTATGTTTATTCCGATTGAATCGGCCTATGTCGAAGCATTAAAACATGACCCGTTGTTGTATCAAAAAGCGCTGGAGCGCAATGTGCTGGTGGCGACGCCCACCACTTTGCTGACCAGCTTGAACATAGTGCGGCAGCTGTGGCGCTTTGAGCAGCAAAATCAGCACAGTGCTGAGCTGGCGCAGCGCGCCGAACGGTTTTACGCCAAGCTGGCGGCCTTTCTGGAGTCGATGCAGGGCGTCGGTAAACAGCTTGATAAAGCGCGGGAAAGTTATGACAAGGCCTTAGCGCAACTTTATAGTGGTAAAGGTAATCTGATAAAGCAGGCAGCAGAATTTAAGGAGCTCGGTGTGGCGGTGAAGCAGGAACTGGACCAGCAGCTGGTAGAAAAAGCCCGGCTCGAACTGTCGGCGGACGCACAATGAGGTTCGCCGGCTGGTGCGTCACTTGGCTCTGTCTGGCTTTGTGCGGAGCGGCAGCGGCAGAGGAAATGCTACCGGCCAAAGCGGCAACCGCAGAGCCAGCGCCTTGTCATCTGGTTGCTCATCTGAACGAATCGAAAGAGCTGACTGCCGCCGCTGGCCTGCAATTACCGCGCTGGTATGACTTACATCACCGCCTGCTGAAATTATTAACCGACAAAGCCGGCTGCAGCCTCGAAGTGGTCGGTAGCCCCTGGCCACGCAGCCTGGCACTGCTGCGCGACGGTAAAATCGACCTGATGCTGACGATGTCTTATACACCGGACCGTGAAGAGTATGCTGATTTTATCGGCCCGCATTATCTGGAAGAAACTGTGCTGGTGCTGGATAAACAATTTCTGCCAAAAGTAAAAAAACTGAGTGATATCCTGCTGTTACCCGGTGCTGTTGGTGTACTGCGCGACGCCTGGTACGGCGAAGAATTTGCCAAAGTCAGTTTAGAAACCGAGTTTCAGCCTTTTCTGCAATATGCCAACAGCCTGACGCAAAAACTGAATTTGCTGCAAAAAGAGCGGGTGGTCGGCATGCTGGAAGATAAAACTCAGTATCTGGAATGGAGCCGCACTTATCCGGATTTAGCCGCGCGTTATCAAATTGCCTTTCGCTTGCACAGCAATCCGGTTTATATAGTTGCCAGCCGCAAAGGTGTGCCTTTTGCGGTGCGGGAGCGGTTGAAACACGCCTGGTACCAGGTCTATGGCGGGCCCGAACACCGGGCTATTTTAAACGAATTTGGCTGGGTACTGGAGTAACTTCTAAGGCAGGTGCGGGATGGCTCACCACAGCAGTGTGACTGAATTGCGCCGGGTGATTTGGGTCGGCGGTGCGCTGGACAAATACACCGGGTTGGTGCGCCAGCACGTGTTGCCGGGCCAGCATTACTTTCAGTGGTTTGAATACCGTGCTTTAACCGAGTTCTTACAGCAACATGCCGGCCAGCCGGTGCTGGTTATCGCGCACAGTTATGGTGCCAGCACAGCCGCCCGTGTCATCGCCAGCGGATATCGCGTTGACGAGCTGGTGACAATAGACCCCGTCAGCTGGCGCAAACCGAATGGCGAGATGCTGCGCAAACACTGCCGGCACTGGCGCAATTACCTGGCCGGCGACACGTCGGTCAATTTTGCCAATCTGGTGGCCCGCTGTGGTGGTTGGTGGCAAGACTGGCCACAGTTACACGCCCACCAGCATCTGGTACTGAATGCCGATCACGCGTTGATTGTGGATGCTGTTTTGCAGTCGTGGCGGCAAGGGGCTGCCCAGCGCGTGGCTTGATTTTTTTGCCCTGCGGGCGGCTGTTTGGTTGTTGTTATCGTTTTTTCCTTGACGGCTAGTCCGTCTAGCAGAGAATTCACCGACAGGTGAACTCTTTGCTAGACGGACTAGCCGTCAAGGAAAAAATGATTACTGAAATAAAACAAAGCCGCCCGCAGGGCAGAAACACAACGACGAGCAACAGACTGTTGCTGCAAGCCAGACTTGCTTAGCGCGCCGCGCTGCCGCACTATCGGGCATTATTTTGATACCGCAGAACAGGAATATCCATGCAAACCCTCCTGCAACACCCACAGTTTGCTGGCAGCTGGCGCATGCTGGTGGCGATGCTGCTGTCCGGCACTATTGGCCTTTTTGTCGTCGAAAGCGGCCAGGATACGGCGACTGTGGTGTTTTACCGCTGCTTGCTCGGCGGTGCAGCGTTGTTGGCTTATCTGAGCTGGCAGCGTGGCTGGCAAAAACTGAGTGCCCGGCAAAGCGGTTATCTGCTGGCAGGTGGCTTGGCGCTGGTGGCGAACTGGTTTTGTCTGTTTGGTGCTTACAAACTGAGCTCGATTTCGATAGCGACGCTGGTGTATCACACTCAGCCGTTTTTCCTGTTATTGCTGACTGCTTTTGGCACCAAACAATGGCCGCCGGCGGCGAAGTGGGGCTGGCTGGCGCTGGCTTTTGTTGGTGTGGCCGGTACCACCGGTCTTGGGCAGGAGCAGCATAATCCGTTGTTATGGCAAGGTGTTGGCCTCGCCGCCGTTGCCGCTTGTTTGTATGCCGTTGCGACTTTGACCACGCGGAAACTGACCGGGGTGGCGCCGGCGCAAATCGCTGGTTTGCAGATGGTGCTGGGGGTACTTTTGATGTTACCGCTGGAGAAAACCTCGTTGCTGCTGATGCCGGCGCTCAGTGTCGGCGCTTTAGTGACTCTCGGGCTGGTACATACCGGCCTGATGTATAACCTGATGTATAGCGCCTTTCAGCGTCTGCCGGTTACCAGCATCGCGTTTTTGTCTTTCATCTATCCGCTTTTGACCGTGCTGATTGATTTCTGGTATTACGACCTGACGTTAAGCTGGAGCCAATACGGCGGTATGGTGCTGATTGTGCTGGCACTTATTGCCCATCAGCGGAACTGGGGCGTGCGTCCCCGTCATCTTTGAAGCCGCGGGGGTGTTGGCCGCCTTCGCTCGCTCAATCACATAGACAGCTATGCTCATTTCCCGGACTGGCGCTCCAGCTCGCTCAGTTGCCGCCTACCCGCAGCTTCAATGATTTAGGGGATATGATTTAGCGGGCTTTGGCGGTGAAAACCGCCTGCTGCGCGCTCAGTCGCGACACAGTGCATTTGTCTGCTGTGAAAATTTTGTTATCCTCGCTGCCTGAGCACAAAAGCAAAGGGGAGCTTTGATGAAACGTTTGATGCTGGGCGCAGTGGCGCTTGCTGTTTTAACCGCCTGTGGACCAAAACCAGAACAAGCTGCCACTGCAGCGACAGGCACAGCAGTCGCGGAGGCTGCACCTGTGGCTAAACTGCAATATGCAGCGACGAAACAGGGCGACGTGGTCGACACCTATTTCGAAACTCAAGTGGCGGACCCGTACCGCTGGTTAGAAGATGATCGCAGTGCCGAAACCGCTGAATGGGTCAAAGCGCAAAACAAAGTCACTTTTGATTATCTGGCGCAAATTCCGTACCGCGACCAGATTAAACAACGCTTAGAAGCGCTGTGGAACTATGAAAAAGTCGGCGCTCCGACCAAAGAAGGCGCATACACTTATTTCTACAAAAACAACGGCCTGCAAAACCAATATGTGGTTTATCGCCAGAAAGACGGCGGCCCGGCTGAAGTATTCCTCGATCCGAACGGTTTCTCCGCCGACGGCACCACCTCACTGGCGGATTTGCAGTTCACTGACGACGGCTCAATTGCCGCTTACGCTATTTCTGAAGGCGGTAGCGACTGGCGTAAAGTCTTTGTGATCAACGCCGAAACCAAAGAAAAACTGGAACCAGAACTGGTCGACGTCAAATTCTCCGGCATTTCATTTAAAGGCAACGAAGGTTTCTTCTACTCCAGCTATGACAAGCCAAAAGGCAGCGAACTGTCCGCCAAAACCGACCAGCACAAGCTGTATTACCATAAAATCGGCACACCACAAAAAGACGACCAGCTGATCTATGGCGGTACTGACGCGGAGAAACACCGTTATGTTGGTGGCATGGTGACGCAGGATGGCAAATATCTGGTGGTGTCTGCGGCGAACGCCACTTCCGGCAACAAACTGCTGGTGAAAGACTTAACCAAGCCTGACAGTGCTTTTGTCACACTGGATGGTGAAGGCAGCTCAGACTACAACCTGGTCGACAGCAAAGGCGATGTGCTGTACTTCGCGACTAACTTCAAAGCGCCAAATCAGCGGCTGATCGCCATTGATATGACCAAACCGGCACAGACTGAGTGGAAAGATGTGATCCCGGAAACCGCCAACGTGTTGTCGGTCAGCAAAGGCGCCGGTTCTTTCTTCGCGACTTACATGGTCGATGCGATTTCCAAAGTGCAGCAATATGACTACGACGGCAAACTGGTGCGTGATGTGCAGCTGCCGGGCGTCGGCACTGTCGGTGGTTTTGACGGCAAAGCCAAAGACAGCGTGCTGTATTTCAGCTTCGCCAATTACAACACGCCTGGCTCGATTTACGCGTTTGACCCGGCCACCGGCGAGTCAAAAGTGCACTTCAAACCAGCCGTGAAGTTTAACAGCGACGATTATGAATCGAAGCAGGTGTTCTACACCTCCAAAGACGGTACTAAAGTGCCGATGATCATCACGCACAAAAAAGGCCTGCAACTGGACGGCACTAACCCAACCATGCTGTACGGTTACGGCGGTTTTAACGTCAGCCTGGCGCCAAGCTTCAGCGTCGCCAACCTGGTGTGGATGGAGATGGGCGGCGTATACGCGGTGCCGAACCTGCGCGGTGGCGGCGAATACGGCAAAGCCTGGCATGAAGCCGGTATTCAGCTGAAAAAACAAAATGTGTTTGACGATTTTATCGCAGCCGGCGAATACCTGGTGGCGCAGAAATACACGTCAAACGACAAACTGGCTATTCGCGGCGGCTCGAACGGCGGTCTGTTAGTCGGTGCTGTGATGACACAACGTCCGGACCTGATGAAAGTCGCGTTGCCAGCAGTGGGCGTATTAGACATGCTGCGTTACCACACCTTCACGGCGGGCGCAGGCTGGGGCTTTGACTACGGCACAGCTGAGCAGTCCAAAGAGATGTTTGAATATCTCAAAGGTTATTCACCGGTGCACAACGTGAAAAAAGACGTGGCTTATCCGGCGACTTTAGTCACCACCGGCGACCACGATGACCGCGTGGTCCCGGCGCACAGCTTTAAGTTTGCTGCTGAGCTGCAGGCCAAAGCCGGCGGCAACAACCCGCAACTGATCCGCATTGAAACCAACGCCGGTCACGGTGCTGGTACGCCGGTATCGAAAACCATCGAACAAACCGCGGATACCTTCGGTTTCACGCTGTGGAATATGGGCGTGAAAGAAGTGGCGAAAGCGCAATAACACCTTGAGTTATCAGGAATAATCAGGCCGGCATTTGCCGGCCTTTTTCATTATACAGGGCAAAATACCCACTGATTTTTGGTTGGTATCAATTGCTGATTCACACCGAGCTGCCGTTCGGCGGATGCATGCGGGTATGCAGCGCATCATGCCGTATCGATAATTCGCCATATGTGCCGGTTCCTCACGAAATCTTCACGCACCACCCATTACTTTTGCTCAGAACTTAAGCGCAAGGGTGATAAATATGATGAAGTTTACAACGATTTTTTCTGCAGCGCTGGCAAGCTCAGCTTTGATAATGGCCGGATGCGGTAGCTCAGGGGCTGATTCAGCTGTCACTCAAGTGACGACTGCAACGCCACAACAACCGCCAGTGTCACAATTACCTGCCCTGATTAGCGGCAGTATTACCAATCTGACAGGCAATCGCCTGACCATCAATGACCGCGCCCTGGATATCTCTGGTGCCAGTATTCAATATGGAGATACCGCCGTTGCGAGCTCTGCGCTGACTCAGGGTATGAAAGTTGTGGTGAGTACAGATGGCGTAAAAGTGACGCAGGTTGACCTGAACCCGGACATTTCCGGCAGGATTTCTGCAATTGCTGGCACACAGTTACAGATAAATACGCTGAGCGTTGATGCCTCAGCTTTAACCAGCCTGCCTCAGGTCGGGGATTATGTTGCTATCAGCACCGAAGTCGGTTCCTCATCTCAATTATCCGCTGCGGCAGTGATGGTGTTACAGGGCGCGGAGATCCCTGCGACTATTGAGCTTGAAGGGCTGGTTCAGCAACTTGAGCCAGGCCAGCAGCTCTTTGTGGTGAATGGGTTGCAGGTAGACTACGCCCTGGCGAAACGGGTCCCCGCTGACTTAGCGAATGGTAGCTGGGTGGAAGTGTATGGCAGTTTGTCGGGACAGCGGCTAATCGCGTTAGATATTGAAACGGAACGCTACGCTGATGCTGCCGAGGCCGAAATTACCGGTACTATTACCTGGGTAGATTCACAGCAGCAACGCTTTGAATTGAACCAAAACCTGAGTTTTTCGGTGTTATCCTCAACCCGCTTCGAAGACGGTCGGCAGCAGGATTTAGCGCTTGGGCGGGTGGTCGAAGTGACCAGCCGGATGGTGAATAACAAGTCTGAATTAGTTGAAGTCGATTTCCAGTCTAAACCAGCAGATCCCGCAGTGGTCAGTAAATTAGATCCGCGCTTTGCCGTGAGCGGCCAGATGCGGTCAGAGGGCAAAACTCTGCTCTTTAACGGCTTTGTATTTCATTTGATCAACAGCACAAAGTTTGATGATGGCTTAACTCTTTCTGGTTTAGAAAGCGTAGTGCTTGAACTTGAAGGGGTACAACGTAATGGTCAGTTACAAATTCTGGAAATCGAACGCGCCGATAATGAACCACGGATTGAGCTTAAAGGTTTGGTCACACAAGGCGCAATCTGGGGCTATCAGGCTGCAGATCAATCGTTAACACCATTTGAAGGCAAATGGGTTGAACTCGAGTGCAATCTGCTCGCTACTCGTGTGTCGGCTTGCCGGCTGGATGACTAAACAGAGATAGCCTGAGTCCTGATGATAAACAGGACTCAGTATTTTCTGTTACCGCATGATCCCTCACGTTTTTTTCACGCTTTCCCTGATTAAATATCCCGAACTTTTAAAGAGGAGCTTTACCATGAAGAAAAGTTTGATTGCACTCATTACGTTATTTAGTTCATCAGTATTGGCTGAAGGATATGTCGGCGCGGCATTACAGTATCAAAACGCCAATATCGGAGATAACAACTACAAACAAGCGCAGGTCGGCGGGGAGAATCTGGATCTGACCAAGGATGACGCAGGGAGCAGTGCCAGGTTATTTGCCGGGTACCGCCTAACCAATAACTTCGGCGTGGAATTAGGTTATAGTGATTTCTCGCTCGATGCTGGTAAAGAAGTGATTATCTCTGCCACGCAGGATGAAGAGTGGGATGCGGAATTTAATCTCAGACAACTGGATTTGCAGCTCACCTATTTTTATCCATTGTTAGAGAAGCTGACTTTAAAAGCTGGTGCTGGTGTTATCCATCATGATGCTGAATTTGAAACCAGCCATAAACTTGATAACGAAGATGCAGCAGATCAGTATCTGACTCAGGGCAAGAACAGTGACAGCAAGCTGGGATTTACCGGTAGCCTGAACCTTCATTACAACGTTTGGCAGCAAGTTGACGCTATTGTTGGTGTGCAATACAGCAACAGCAGTTTGGCTGACAGCACTGCAGCCTTTGCCGGTTTGGCGTATCGTTTTTAAACCGGAGCGAAGCGGATGCAATTTTTAAAAGTCTCCTTGATTGTCATCTTACTTGTTGTCATTAGTTTTCCCGGACAGGCGCAGTACACCGGTCCGGGGAATCTGGTGAAGACTAACCTTTTGCAGATCTTGGAAGAGCCCGTTGATGATGACATGGCACGACTGCAAGGTTATCTGGTAAAAAAAGTAAGCAGTGACAAGTACCTGTTTAGTGATGGCAAACATCAGATCCGGGTGGAGATTGATCAAGATGTGTTTCCGCCTCAACCTTTTGATGATAAAGATTTAATTCAGATTGAAGGGGATGTGGAAAAGGATTTTCTGGAGTCCCCTGAAATCGACGTTAAGCGCTTAACGGTAATCAAGAAATAATAAAAGGCTGTCCACAATGAAAGTGCTGCTGGTTGAAGATAATCAACAAATCATGGAAACACTTGCTGATTTTCTGGAATTCAGAGGGCATCAGGTCGATTGCGCCTATCATGGTGAAGCAGCCTTGGTTACATTGCAGCAGCAGCGTTTCGACATCATTGTGATGGATATCATGAAATTTCTGTTAAAACCAGTGTGATAAATGCCATTAAAGAAAGATTAGGACTTGAGTAAAAACCGCCGCCAACGGCGCAAAAAAAAGCCCGCAAAATGCAGGCTTAAAAACAACAGGGACAAGGATAGACTTGCAGATTCATCCTGAGGGCAAGCCACTGTGATCCTTCACAATGGTTTGAACATCACACACACCGACAGGGCAATGTCGCTGCGATGTCTGCAATCTAAACAGATCTAAAATGAATTACAACAGTGTTTATTATTCCAGTAATGAATAACATATTTTCGGCACAACGCTGCAGTTGATGCAATTTTGCAGCGTGCCTTATATTTCAAAGTGGAATATAAAAACAATTATTTAGTATTTATGGTTATCCATATCAGTCTGCTTTAATGGCGAAATCTACCGAGGAACGCCATGGAGCGATGATGAAAGATTGGCAACAGAACCAGCCGCCGGAGCGGCAGCAGCTGGTGGCAGATTTATTAAAACAGCTGGAACAGCTGATTGGCCGGGTTGAATTTGGCAAAGTGGAGCTGGTATTCCATCAGGGGCGGCTGGTGCAGCTGGAAAAAACCGAGAAACTGCGCGTCGACTGACAGATCAATTGCCAGCAGAGTTGTCCTTGGCTGCCAAAGTTGTGTATAACGTGGCATAACATAACCAATCCCCCCAACAGTTATGGCCAAACCAACGCAAACGTTAAAAACCGTCGCCCAACAACTTGGCGTATCGACGGCCACGATTTCAAACGCCTTCAGCCGGCCGGATCAACTATCTGCACAACTGCGGGAAAAAATCCTCAGTGCCTGTGCTGAACTGGGCTATCAGGGCCCGAACAAAGCGGCACAGTCGTTGCGTAAAGGCAGTTCCGGCATTATTGCGGTGATTTTGTCCGACTCGCTGGAATATATGGTTAGTGACCCGGTCGCCAGCCAGTTTATCCGTGGCGTGGCCAATGCGCTGGAACAGCACAAACGCCACCTGTTGTTATTTTCCGGCAGTGCACCGAGCCTTGATGCCATTGTCGATTTTGTCGACGGCTTTATTTGCTACGGCGCACCGCGCAACACCGATTTAATTTCGCAGCTGGAGAAAACCCGCAAACGCGTGCTGACAGTCGACTGCGATTTAACCGACCGGCCCTCGGTCAATATTGATAACGAACAGGCCGCCTATGAAATCGCCCTTCAGGTGCTTAGCAAAGACTCCAGCGTGGCCGTGTTGGGCTTGCGGCTGATTGACGCCGCTGACACCCGCCCGGTGGGGGACAGCCCGCTTTGGGATAATCAAAGTTCGATTGCACACCGCCGGCTGGATGGTTACCAACGCGCATTAAAGGAAGTGGGGCAGACGCTGGCGCCAGAGCGTATCTGGCACATTCCGGAAAGTAATCAACAACAAGCTGCTCTGGCCGCACGCGCTGCGCTGGCGTTGACACCAAGACCAAATACACTGCTCTGTATGAGTGATTTGATTGCATTAAGCGCGATGCGCGAAGTGCTGCAAGCCGGCCTGCGCATCCCGGACGATGTGCAGGTGATTGGTTTTGACGGTATCGAAGAAGGTCAGCGTTATCACCCGACGCTGAGCTCCGTCTGGCAGCACAGCGACCAAAAAGGCATTGCGGCGGTGGAAGCCTTTATCCGCGGCGAAGAAGGGCGGATTTTATTGCCTTATGAAGTCCGCGCCGGCGAGAGTAGCCTGCCGCACCAGGCCTGAACCGGAGCAAATCAGCGCAGCCAGCCTTTGCTGACGTGACGAAACTGCGCGGTGCCGGCTTGTTGTAACCATTCAAACGCCACCATTTCGCGGCTGACAATCACAGCGCCGGCCTGCTGTAAGCGTCTAAGCGCCAGCTGTTTGTCGCTGTCACGACGTGAGCCACAGGCTTCGGCCACCACAAATACCTGATAACCGGCGCTGATTAAATCCAGCGCCGTTTGCAGTACACAGACATGGGCTTCAGTGCCGCACAGCACGATTTGACGGCGACCGGAATCGGCCAGTGCCGCCTGAAGATGTGGCTCCCGGTACGCACTGAAATGGATTTTTTCCAGAATTTCTTCGCTTTTTAATAAGCTGAGCAGTGACGGCAGGGTGACGCCAAGGCCTTGTGGATATTGTTCAGTTGCCAATATCGGCACTGCCAGTTCACGCGCAACTTCCACCAGCCAGCGACAGTGTTGTTCCACTTCAGCGTTGTTGTGAATAGCGGGCGCTAATTTTTTTTGCAGATCAATCAGCAGTAACAGGCTCTGGTCAGCGGTTAATAACATGGGATGCTCCGGTGTCTTTGCAGTTTACGCCAGAAGGTTACTATGCCACTGACTGACACTCAGGCAAAACACGACGAAAGTGTTAGAGGCCGTCACTATGAGGTAGTTTTTGTCTGGCCACACAGCATGCCCGTTCGACAGCTGAAAGTAGATAGGCAAAAAAATTTCACTTTTCTACTTTGGTATTATTGATTCTTAAACGTTTAAGATGTATACCTTGGCAGCAGTGTGGGTAAAACGCCCGCACAATTCTCCGGAATGCCTGCAACAGAGCTTAGTTGGACTGCAGAACTCCGGTTGTCGCCACGCGAACGGATGAGGCAGCCATGATCAAAACCGATACCATGCAGTTAGGAGCCACAGCGCAACAAGCGCGACAACGGCAACTGAGTCAGGTCAAGTGGATGACTTGCCTGATGTTTTTTGTTTTTGCCATGACCACAGATGCCGTCGGCGTCATCATCCCCAAAGTGGTACAGCAGTTTAATTTAAGCCTGACTGAAGCCGCCGCTTTCCATTATGTGCCGATGGTCTTGATTGGCCTGTCAGGGTTATTGCTCGGCCGGCTGGCCGATTCGATTGGCCGCAAGACGGTGATTATGGCGGGTCTGGCGATTTATACCCTGGCCTGTATTGCTTTTGCTTTTGGCGATACGTTCTTGTTTTATTTAGGTTTATTAGGCGTGTCAGGCCTGGCGATTGGTCTATTTAAAACCGGTGCGCTGGCGCTGATTGGTGATATCAGTCCGGACAATCAGCAGCACACCCGGCTGATGAACCGCGTCGAAGGTTTTTTTGGCTTAGGCGCCATCGCCGGCCCGTTACTGGTCACCTTATTAATCAGCTACGACCTGGACTGGACTCAGCTGTATCTGCTGGCCGGGCTGATTTGTGGTTTGTTACTGGCCTTGGCGGCGATGCTGCAATATCCGGATTATGAACCGGCAGCTAAGGATGCAGACTTATGGCAAAGCCTGAAGCTGGTACGCGACCCTTATGCGCTCGGCTTTTCGCTGGCTATTGCCTGTTATGTCGCGGTGGAAGTGGCGGTGTTTGTCTGGTTGCCGACCTTGCTGCAAAGTTATCAGGGCGAATATCAATACCTGGCGCTGCATGCCATCACGATCTTTTTTGTCTTGCGCACTGTGGGGCGTTTTCTCGCCGAGTGGATTTTAAGCAAGCTGGAGTGGAGCCTGGTGCTGGCGCTGTTCAGCACGGCAATTTTGCTGTGTTATGTCGCCAGTATGGTGGGCGGGGTGGATATTGCGGTCTGGCTGATGCCGTTGTCCGGCCTGTTTATGTCGATGATGTATCCGACCATTAATTCCAAAGGCATCAGCTGTTTCCCACGCGCCCAGCATGGCGCTGTCGCTGGTTTGTTGCTGGCGTTTACTGCGCTTGCTGCTGCGGTTGGTCCTTTATTGATGGGCATTGTCGGCGACTTTTTTGGCGAAGTGCGTTACGGCTTTTACCTCGCAACCTCCATTGCCGGGGCCCTTTGTCTGCTGATGTGGCTCAACACTTTATTTAAACCTGCGGCCGCGCGGCTGGCAGCGCAGGACCAATCTTCGATTTCCCATTGATGTAAGCACTGCAGGCACTAGGGCGTGTTGACGTTTTGGGCTTTGTCACTCGTTGCTCACATAGAATGACTATGCTACGCGCCTCGTTTCGCGCCCATAACGCCGCCACCACGCGGTGGCCGAAACGAACAAAATTTAATCACCAAACATCAACACGCCCTAGCCTGTCTTCCCTGTTACGGCGGCCATTGGTCGCCGTTTTTTTATGTCCATGGAAGGACGGTACGCCGACAATGCAGGAGCAATTGTCGGCGATGGGCGTACGTCAAGCAGCCAAACCTGACAGAACTACCTTAGACAACAATTATTCCGCCGATCTATTGCATGCCCGGCAGCTTTGCGCGAAAGTGGTTAAAATTTAGTTGCTGTTTGTGTTTGCTAGTCAGTGAAATCAAGGAGTTAAGATGACCGGAATTATTCTGCTGGTATTGCTTGGCGTATTAGTCTTTGTGGTGATTGGCGTGTACAACCGCCTGGTGGCGTTGAAAAATCGCTGGCAAAACGCTTTTGCCCAAATCGAAGTACAATTAAAACGCCGTTATGACCTTATCCCTAATCTGGTGGAAACCGCCAAAGGTTATATGGCGCATGAGCGCGAAACCTTAGAAGCGGTAATTGCGGCGCGCAACAGCGCGGTGTCTGGCCTCGCAGCCGCCGCTGCAGCGCCCACCGACGGTGCCGCTGTGCAGGCGCTGGCTGGTGCCGAAAACGCTGTGCAGCAGGCGATGAGCCGCTTCAGTGTGGTGATGGAAGCCTATCCGGATTTAAAAGCCAATCAAAATATGCTGCAACTGAGCGAAGAGCTCAGCAGCACCGAAAATCGCGTCGCTTTTGCCCGTCAGGCCTTTAATGATGCGGTGATGGACTACAACAGTTACAAACAAAGCTTCCCGGCCGTGGTGTTTGCCGGCAGTTTTGGCCATGCCAAAGACGCCACTTTGCTGGAGTTTGCTGACAGTGCCGCCATTCAGGCAGCCCCTGTGATCAAATTCTGAGCCCACGCCGGTGGCGATGAACTTCTTTGAAGCGCAGCAACAAGCCCGCAGCCGCACCCGGCTGCTGGTGTTGTTATTCTCGCTGGCTGTGTTGCTGCTGGTGGCGCTGACTGACATCGTGGTGCTGATTGCACTGGCATTTTTACAGGCTGATCAGGTCGACCCCAATACCACGCCGCAACTGCCCTGGGGTTATCTGCTGGTGACCAGCGCCGCAGTGGTCAGCGTGATTGGTATCGTGGTGTTGTTCCGGCTGGCGCAGCTGAAAAAAGGCGGAAAAGTGGTGGCCGAAGCGCTGGGTGGGCGGCGACTGAAAAGCGACGAAACCGACCCCAAAGTGCGGGTGCTGCAAAATGTGGTCAGTGAAATGGCCATCGCCGCGCACCGCCGCTGTATGTACTGCCAGATCAGAGTATCAACGCTTTTGCCGCCGGTTTTTCGCCGGCCGATGCGGTGATTGGCGTGACTGAAGGTACGTTAAATCTGCTTAGTCGCGACGAACTGCAAGGCGTGATCGCGCATGAATTCAGCCATATTCTGAACGGCGACATGCGGCTGAATTTGCGCCTGCTGGCGCTGTTGCATGGCATTTTATTTATCAGTGAAGCCGGGCAGCAGTTGCTGCAAGTGCGCAGTAGCGGCCGTGACCGCAATGGCGGCATTCTGGTGGTGTTGGGGGTTGGCCTTAGTTTTATCATCATCGGCTACATCGGCGTGTTATTCGGTCAGCTGATTAAAGCGGCAGTGAGCCGGCAGCGGGAATTTCTGGCCGACGCCAGCGCTGTGCAATTCACCCGCAATCCTGCCGGCATTGGCGGCGCGTTAAAACGTATCGCTGCGCTGCAACAAGGCGGGCGGGTCAAACATCCGCAGGCCAGTGAAATGAGCCATTTGTTTTTTGCCGACGCGCTGTCGCGCTGGCAAATGGGCTTTATCGGCGGCTGGTTTGCCACCCATCCACCGCTGACTGAACGGATTAAACGGATAGAACCGCATTGGATTGGCGGCCTGCCGGATGCAGCAACAGCGGCCACACCGGCTGGCGCCCGCACTGAAAACAGCACTGAAACGCCGGTATCAAAACCTTTAGAGCAGCGCATGACGCTGTTGCAAGCGGCGTTGCTGGCGGCTCAGGCTGGTGCGCAAACTGCCGGAGCGACCGCAGCCAGATTGGCCGGCGCGCCGGATTCGTTACTGGCGCAAGACCTTACAGTGCAGCGTCGCCAGCTGCAGGCCGAATTCGACAACCTGCCCCCTGCAGTGCGCCACGCCAGCCAACACGAATTACCGGCGCAGGCGCTGCTATGTTGCTGTCTGATGAGTGAACAGGATTTGTCACGCCAGCTGAAACTGGTGCAGGGCCTCGGCATGCCGGGTTTACTCAGTGAGGTCGACCGCTTATTTGATCAGGTGCAGCCGCTGCAGGCATTAACGCGGCTGACGTTGTTACAGCAACTGGTACCGACTTTAAAGCAACTGAGTCAGAGCAGATTTACGCACTTGCAGCAGCTATGCCGCGCCCTGATTGATCTTGACGGCCATTGCGATACTTTTGAAGCACTGGTCTGGTTATGGCTTGATCATGTCATCGCCGCTGAATTCGAGCCAGCGGCGCAGACCAAAGCGCGACACGGCCGGTTGACGCAAGTGTTGCCGGCCTTGTTGCCGCTGCTGCATTGGGTCAGTCAACAAGCAACTGACGAGAGTACGCAGCAACACAGCTGGCAGGCTGGCCTGCAGGCGTTGGGACTGGACCCGGTGTCTGTGCCGCAACCGCAATCGCAGCCACTCGGCAGTCTGCAGCTGCTGCCCTTGGTTAACAGCACGCCGCTGCTGAAACAACAAATCTGGTTGTCTTTACGTGCCGCAGTTGCCGCCGATGGCCAGTTGTTGTTGGACGAACTGCTGGTGCTGCAGGGCGTGGCGTTATTACTGGAAATTCCTGTCGACAGCGCCCCGGCGGCCAGTGGGTTTTAACGTCGCCGCGCCACCAGCTGCTGTACCTGCAACGGCAGCAACTGTTGCAACGCTGCTGACCAACGTGCTTCATGGCGTTGCCATAACATACCCGCATAAATCACCGTAAAACCAATGGCGCACAGCACCAGCGGGAACCAGTTGCTGTCCTCAAACAAATCAAAGGCCAAATGGCATAAATAAATCAGTACGCCGAGGCCGCCAAACACAGCGAAAACCCGTCGCACCAGTGCGACACCAAGCAATAACAAGCCGATGTTGATGGCGGCATAAATCGCTTTGCCCAGTTCGCTGTCTGAATCCATCGCAGTCAGGCCGCCCCAAAAACTCAGCAAACCAGACAGGTACAACCAAAACGCAAAGTCAGCCGGCCGGCGGTTGCGTAAATCGACATAAAACGCCAGAGCTAACGTCAGCAAGCCCCAGCCAACGGCTACCCATTTGCGTTGTTGCCAGTCTGCGTCTAAATCCTGCAACAGCAGCGGGGCGAGGTCCATGCCGAGGTACCAGAGGGTGACCGCCACAGGCATGACTAAAAACGGCAGGCGGTAACGATACAAAGCTACGGCAGAAGTCAGCAAAGTGGCCAGTTCCATCCAGAGCCAGCGCGCGTCAATCCATTGATGATAATGCTGGTAGTCGCGGTTATCCCACAGGCCATAACCGAGTAACAGGCCAAATACCAATAAAGGGGTTTGCACTAAGGCAAAAGTTGCAAAGATGCCGGTCAGCAATGGCTGCTGGCGCTGGCGTTGTTGCTCGGCCAGCATCAGGCCCAGTAGCGCATAAAAAAATGCCAATGCAGCGAGGCCTGAACCACCATAAAATTCATGGCTTAAGCTCATAAACAACGACATGGCGGCAATGGCCAGCACACCGCCGAAGTAATACAACAAATGCGCGGCTTTGAATTGCGCTACGCCCTGTTGCTGTTGTTGCAGGAATTGCCAGAGCTGCAGGTCCTGGCCTGGCTGCAGAATGCCTTGTGTCACGGCTGTCTGTAATTGTGTGGTGGTGATTTTCATACCCGCATTCCTTCGCAAAAACACCACCATATCTGCTACGCCGGATTGCAGCAAGCCGGTAATTTTTATTGTGTTGCTGTAAGCAATTTGTTATTTATGCAGTTTGTCGCGAAATCATTGCCAGGCGGAGGGCGGGTTTGTCGGGTTCACGGATTTACAGAATTTTGCAGGCCTGGTGGCATAGTCTCCGGTCCCATTTACAGACCCAAGTCTCAGTGTCTGATCAACAATTCCAACAACAGCAACAACAAAAACAACAGATGTTGGCGCGAGCCGCCGCACAGCAGCAGTTAGGCCTGCTGGAAGCGGAAAAACGTCGATGCCAACAACAACTGCAAAAGTTGGCGACGGCGTTTTTGGCCAGCGAAACGGCAGCCAAACAAGCGTTGCAGCAGCAGGACGAAGCCAAGACGCTTACGCATTTATGGCAACTGGCGGAGATTGAACAACAGCAGCAGGCGACAGAGCGTCAACTGGCAAGGCTGAACGAGCAGTTGTGTGACAACCAGCTGCCGGAGCAACCTGCCGCAGCTGAAGATCCAACACCTTTGACAGAATTACAACAGCTGGCGCTGCAAGCCAGCGCAGCCCGGCATTTACAGCGGCTAAAAGCACAAGGATGTCCGCAATGAGTTTGTTCTGGTTACCACAAACCCAATGGTTCAGCGTGGCGCTTGTGCTGATGTTCGGCATTGGCGCACTGGAACTGCTGGCACTGTTGTTTGGCCAGAGCATGGCGGATGCGCTGGAGCAAGTGTTGCCGGAGCCTGATCTCAATCCACACAGCGAAGTAGCCGTCGATGAAGACAGCAGCCTGGCACGGTTATTCAGCTGGTTACGCTTTGGTGAAGTACCGGTATTGATGCTGCTGGTGCTGTGGCTGTGCTGTTTTGGTTTAACCGGTTTGCTGCTGCAGTGGGGCATTTTTCAGCTGAGTCAGGTCTTACTACCGGGCTGGCTCGCTGTGTTGCTGGTGCTGCCGGCGACCTTGCCGCAGCTGCGTCTGACCGGCGGCTGGCTGGCGCGCTTGTTGCCCAAAGATGAAACGACGGCAGTCAGCCAGGACGATCTGCTCGGCCGGGTGGCGATTTTAACCCTGGGCAATGCCCGCAGCGGTTACAGCGCCGAAGCCCGCGTGATGGACCAACATGGTTACCTGCACTATATCCGGGTGGAACCGGATGACCAGTCAGAATTGCAGCAGGGCAGTGCCGTGTTGTTACTCAGTTATGCCCACGGCCGTTATCTGGCCTGTAAAGCGCCCGAATCTTTATCCCCCTCAGAGCAAAAGGAAGTGAAACCATGAATGAAGTGACGCCGGTAACGGTCTCTGTCGATGTATTGACCCTGGTTGCGGTGTTATTAGGCGCCTTGCTGGTGCTGGGTTTGATTTTGGCCCGGCTGTATAAACGTGCCACCAAAGAAGTATCTTTTGTCCGCACCGGTTTTCGTGGGGAAAAAGTCATTATGAATGGTGGCGCTATTGTGCTGCCGGTACTGCACGAAATTATTCCGGTTAATATGAATACGCTGCGTCTTGAAGTGCGCCGTGCCGCCGAACAGGCGCTGATCACCCGTGACCGGATGCGGGTCGACGTGATGGCGGAATTTTACGTACGGGTCAAACCCACTGTCGAATCCATCGGCAATGCCGCGCAGACGCTGGGTTTAAAAACGATGAATCCGGCCGAGCTGAAAGAGCTGGTCGAAGGTAAGTTATAGTTGGCTCTTTTTTATGACTTCTAAAGTTGGCGCTTGACGAAATCAAAAAAATGACTAATGCTTAAATCAACTTTCAGTAAGAAAGAATTCAGTCTTATGAAGAAAGATGGTTTCCAAGTAAAAAGAATAAGATTACTAGCTGAACCAGATTTGAGTATGTCAACCAACTCAGAGACTGGCGAGGTTGAACTAGCCATAAAAAAAAGCAATTCTGAGCCGAGTGAGCTTTCTATTATTGTCCAGCCTAACGGATTACCGCTCGAACCACACAATCAATATCTTCACTATCGACTTAAAGAAGGTGCTAAAAGCACATCACCCGAAGCAAATGCTTTGTTGTCATTTCAGAACTTCATTTCTGCATATAACAAAAATCATAATGGGCAACCCAAAAGCTACCAGTCTCTTACTAGCGATCCAAAAGAGGGTATTGTTTGGCTATACGTAGATTACTTACTTGATAATATAAAGCAGATTTGCCCGGCAACGGGACAGGTATTGAAGAATCCGAGCGGTTATAGTTTATCGACAGCTATGACATATACAGATGTAGTAATAAGTTTTTATAAGTGGCTCCACAGAAGCGGACTTTTCTTTATTACACGAGACCGAAAACCTTTCGCAATTGAAGAAGTCACAGTACGTAAATCTGAGAAAATAAATCAGCACGACATACTTGCTCACACAAAAATAAGAAACAAGGTTATTTACGTACAGACAACTGACCTAAAAAAACGCTTTCCTAAAGTTCAGAGCAGTCAGCCTCACCAATTACTAAAACCAATGATTGAAAATCATAAGGACATCTTCCTTGACCACATTAAGTCGTGGCCACGTCGAGGGCAAAATAAAACGTATTCTCTAATGTATCGTTTAGCTGTAGAAACGGGATTGCGTGTGAAAGAGCTTGTAACGTTCCCTGCTATCGGCATTCACCATCCGACGAGCGATGCTGAAAGTATTCCTTTTAGGATTGGACCACTTAACGGATGTCGCACCAAGTTTGACAAGCAACGCAATATATCTATTCCGTATGAATTGTTGCTTGAGCTTAATGAGTACCTGCATAGCGAGCAGAGAAAAAAACTGTTAACGAAGCGAGTCAAGAATCTTAAAAAGCAGCATGAAAAGGACATACGAGCAAGATTAAAAGTTCATTACATCAATGGCGGAACAGAGGACTCATTTGAAACTGAGAGGTTTGAAGAAAGCCTGCACCAGAGTCAGGATGTACAGTATCTATTCGTCAATGCAAGCGGATTACCGTACTCTGATAAAAGCCTGCAAAAGAAACTGAGCACCATTCGCTCACATATCCAAGAGACACATCCACAGTGGTACTACCGAATGCAAGATTTGCGTTCCACATTCGCTACACATTGGCTCAAGAGAGAAGCGACTCGTAGACAGATGGTCTTTGATTTGCTCCTCAGCGAGTTGGCAGATCTCATGGGGCATGCAGATACCAGTACGACCCAGAAGTACATCAATTACATGAACGACCGTGTCGCTAGGTTGATGTACGCATCCAGGAAAAATAAAGAAGCACAACGCGCCCTGAATAAGAATTGAAAATCAAGGAATGTGAGGATGGCAGGACTTCGAAAAAGCCCATTAAATCCAGATGTTTTAAAGGATAATTCGATTGTCCCAAGGGGACGGAAAGTCATTGATATTGGTTTGCTAAAGCAAAAGGCCACCATCGCAAGCAAAACGGTTGTTGTGTTTGATTTTTCGCCATTACTGAATGATAGTGAGCAGCGTCGAAAGTATGTTATCCGCCTTGCGAGAGCATTAAGTGAGCGACTAAAGGATAGTGCCTCGGTGGATGCAGAATATAATATGTATCTAACGTTTCAAAAATATTGCCGTTATTGTGAGAATAGCAGCATCGATCCCTTTTCAAAAGAAGGTTTCCTAAGTTACGTTGGGCAGAACGGTGAGCTACATAGACGTATAGCGCTTGCCAAAAAGCCGCTGGCCTTTCTCTACCTCTATGCTCATGAAGAAGACATTGGCATCAAAGAAAATACCGCGGCGATATTAAAAGTTTGTATAACAACCATGTTAATGCGTGCTAGGGTTTACGATGAACAATGGCTGCGAGACGTACCTTCCTTTTCGAGTGGAGGCAAGTCGACTCCAGCCTATTCTCAAAACGAGTACAGCACCCTGATCTGATCCGCCAACACTGGACACGCCACTAAGCAGTTTTCTTTAGCTCATAGTTTTCTGGGCTGAGATAGCCAATAGCACTATGCCGTCTGGTTTTGTTGTAATCAACTTCAATATATTCAAATACCTGTTGTTTCAGCGTGGCCCGGTCAGTTAACGGTTCATCTTTGAGCAATTCGACCTTCAGCGTATGGAAGAAGCTTTCTGCTACCGCATTATCCCAACAGTTGCCTTTGCGACTCATGCTTTGCGTAAGCTGATGTTTTGCAATCAGATCCCGATAAGCCATCGAGCAATATTGGCTGCCCCGGTCGCTGTGCACGATAACCCCTTCAGGGAAACCACGCCGGAACAGCGCCATCTTTAACGCATCACACGTCAGCTCTGCTGTCATCCTTTCGTTCATCGACCAACCAATCACGGCGCGCGAGTACAAATCTATGATCACCGCCAAATAAAGCCAGCCCTCATTGGTCAGCAAATACGTGATATCACCCACCCATTTCTGGTTTGGCGCATCGCTGCTAAAGTCCTGTTCCAGCAGATTTGGCGCCACTGGCAGCTGATGATTGCTGTCTGTGGTTGTCTTAAACTTCCGCGCGGCTTTGGCTTTTAATCCCTGTCTTTTCATGCTGTTAAATATCGTTTTTAAATCAACTTTGTCGCCACTTTCAGCAAGCTCAACCTGAATACGGCGGGCACCGTCACGCTGTTTACCTTGCGTAAAAGCCTGACTGATTTTTTGGTCCAGGGCTGCACGCCGCAGCGCTTTCTCGCCAGGTTCTGCACCGGTGCGACGCCACTGATAATACCCACTTCGCGATACACCAAACACGGCCGCCATGCGTTGCAGACGGAACCGGTGTTGGTGCTCCAGCATAAACTCAAAAGTCGCTACTTTTGATTCTTGGCGAAGTAGGTTGCGGCCTTTTTTAGAATGGCTAAGTCCTCAGCCTGGTCAGCCAGTTGCCGGCGTAACTTCGCGACTTCAGCGGCCAGTTCAGCTTCGCGCAGGCTGGTTGTGGACTTTTTCTCTGCAGCACTACGCCAGTTATAGATCTGAGTTTCGTAAATCTTCAGCTGCCGGGCGGCTTCAGCCACGCCAACACGTTCAGCCAGTTTCAGGGCTTCTGCTTTAAATTCAGCGGTATAAGTCTTGCGGTTCTTTTTGATTGTCATATTCACCTCGTTATGTGATTTTACTCACTTAGCGCGGTGTCCAGTACTACTGGATCAGATCACCCTCCTACGTCGCCTACAGTTGCTATTTTTTTCAATAAGTAGTCAGTTAGTTGCCGCAAAAGAGAAAGATATTGAGTTAGATAGGCTAACCGCCGTTTTTGATGAAATCGACAATGGTCGTATTCAATCCATTGAACTATCCAACGCTAAGCCAGAAATAGGTGAGACTAACTCGCTATCTCCGTTCAATGTCGCTATGGTGTCTGGATATTACTTGTTTTGTCACTACACTAATCTTAATTCGACACCTGTTTTGAATGTTTGTCATCCCATAGTTGAGTCAGAATACAGAAAAGAGCACCGTACTACCCGCTATGTCACAATAAAGACATGGAAAGGCCGCGCTAAGAAAGTGGTTCAAGGTACTTTTTCGGAAGCTGAACATGACGATGTTGATAACGTTGAACAGGAAGATGAATTGCCTCTCGAAATCGATAAGCGGGATGGTCTGACCTTTATTCGAACGCTTACTCGTTTGTCGTCACTATTTAATCCTGAATTTAATTCGGGTCATCCTCCACTATTTTATGCCTTAACCTTTGGTGGTAAGCTTGTGCCATTCACTAGCAGCCACTTTTCAATGTTTCAAGCGCTACTATCGTGCTATACCGATAATCGTAGCGTCCACGCGCCTTATCTGATTGAGCGCTTTTTCGAGGTTCTTGACCAGAAAACCATCACGATAGTGGGCGTAAACAAGGACGCTCGCACGGTAAAAAAAGAGGCCAAGAGCCTTATAACAAATAATCAAAAAAAATGGGCGATTCTGGCGGCCTACGCCGCGCTAAGAGCTTTAACTGATATCCCCCTGAAAAATGCCTACATGCCACTCAGCTATTCCGAGGTGAATGAGAGGGGGTATGTAACAGTCTCGTTTACATACCAAGATGGTCGACCGGGTAGGTTTGCGATTGAAAGTCGCTATGTGGGCTTCGTGAAACGGCTTGAAGAATACGCTGAAGCTTACAATCCATCCAAACAAAGCAAGTTCCATCCTAATAAAAAGCCAACTCCGTATTTGCTGCCGTTAGGGAGTAAATCTGGCACTCATCAGTGGGATGGTCTTGAGTTGAAGATTGCTAGTTATTTGAAAAATATAGGAATTTTTTCTGGGGACTACCTGTTAGATATTAACTCTCAACGCATTCGAGCAACTGGCGCCAATAACAATATTGACCCCGCCGATGGTGGTCTATCAGTGGCTACATCACTGCTTCAAAACAGTTTAGACACTTTGCAAGACCACTATCTCGCAGGAGATATCACACAGAATCAGGTTATCGCCAGTCAAGCCATTGAAGCCTTGTATGAGTTCGCTCAAAGTGCATGTTTCGGATGAATCCGAACACTCATTTCGGTCCAATCCGATCACCCATTTCGGTTTAATCCGATCGCCTATTTCGGTTTTATCCGATCACTTTTAGCCATTTTCCGAAATCGCTGTTCGGAATGCCGGAATCACTGATCGGAATGCCGAAATCCCGTCCTTTTTCTAACTAAATCAACTGGTAAGCTCGTCCTAACATCAATGCATTTAGGAAAAGCTGACCATGGCTAGAAAGAGAACAGATATGAGCAAAATTAAAGACATTCTCAGACTTCGCTTTGATGCTGGCCTTAGCTTAAGAGACATCAGTAAATGCTGCTCTGTGGGTCCCGCCACTGTCAGCGAGATCTTGTCACGCTTTGCGACCAGCGGTTTAAGCTGGCCATTGCTTGGTGAAACCAGCGATACCGAGTTAGAAAAAGCGGTTTATAAAGGCAAAAACTCGTCCAGGCACAAACGTCAGCCTGATTTCGCCTTGATGCATCAGGAACTCAAACGTAAAGGGATGACCAAGCTGCTGTTATGGCAGGAATATCGTGACATTGATACGGCCACGGCCTATGGCTACACACAGTTTTGTGAGCATTATCAAACCTGGGTTAAAAGCCTCAAACGCAGCATGCGGCAACTGCATATTGCCGGTGACAAACTGTTTATCGATTATTGTGGGCCAACAGTCGCCATCCTTAATCCTGATACCGGTGAGATCCGGTATCACGCCCAAATCTTTGTTGCCACCTTAGGTGCATCGAATTACACCTACGTTGAAGCCGGTCGCTCTCAGCAACTGGAAGATTGGATCATGGCACATGTCCGAGCCTTCGAGTTCTTTGGTGGTATTCCGCGTTTACTGGTGCCGGATAATCTGCGCTCCGCTGTTACCAAAACCCATCGTTACATGCCGGTTCTTAATGAAAACTATGCCCGCATGGCACGTCATTACGGCACGGCAGTCATGCCTGCCCGACCTTATAAACCCAAGGACAAATCAAAGGCTGAAAACGCGGTACTCATTGTTGAGCGCTGGATCCTAATGCGATTACGGCATGAGCATTTTTACACGCTGAACAGTTTAAACCTGCGGATCCGTGAACTGCTGCAAGAGCTGAATCACCGTCAGCAGCGTGTGCATCCTGGCTCTCGTCATGAGCTGTATGTCCGGTTTGATAAACTCGCACTGATGCCTTTACCGCTATATCCCTATGAGTACATCGACAGCAAACAAGCCCGTGTTGGGCCTGATTATCATGTGCTATATGCCAAACATGCCTACTCGGTGCCGCATCATCTGGTGAGTCACACCGTGACGATTGAAGCGACGGCACAAATCATCTGCGTGTATTACCAAGGCAAAGTGGTTGCTCAGCATCCCAGAAAACATCACGACGGCGGTTTTAGTACCGTCAAAGAGCATATGCCTGACGCTCATATCAAACAGCGCTGGAGCGCTGAGCGGTTAATGGGTTGGGCTGACAGCATTGGTAGCGGTGTCAGGGCTGTGATCACCTTCCAGTTGGAGCGTCGTCAGCATCCGGAGCAGGCGGTGAAAAGCTGCTTGGCCATTCTGAGTCTGGCCAAAAAATATAGTAATGAGCGTCTGGAAGCTGCGAGCCAACAGGCGCTGCTACTGGAGCAGCCGTACTTAAAAGTGATTACCAATTTGCTGGTGAACAACAAAGAACACGGCTCAATCGTCAGTGTTGTTGACGAGCAACCACCACTGACGCACCACAATATCCGCGGCCAACATTACTACCAATAAGGAAAACCAACATGAGTTTATCGACATTACACGAGCAACTGCGGGCATTACGGCTTGGTCACTTCAGTCAGGCACTGCAGCAGCAACAAGCACAACCCGCGACATACAGCGACATGAGCTTCGAAGAGAGGTTAAGCTTGCTTGCCACGCATGAATTGCTCTGCCGGGATAACTCGAAGGTACAAAAGTTATCACGCCAGGCGAAATTACGCATTGATGCGCGCGCCAGTCATATCGATTACCGAGCCAATCGAGGACTACGTAAAGACAAAATCGCCGCCTTGCTCAGTGGTCAGTATCTGCACCACAATCAAAACATTATCCTGACAGGCGCTACGGGCTGCGGAAAAACCTACCTCGCATGCGCACTGGCCACACAAGCGTGTGATCAGCATCACAGTGTCCGTTACTACCGGCTTGGTGAGTTATTGGACGAGCTCAATATCGGACGCGCTGACGGCTCATACCGTCAGCAACTCAGTACACTTGCCAAACGTAAGCTACTGATCCTGGACGACTGGGGCATGGAAGCACTGACGGCACGCCAGGCAAATGACCTGCTTGATGTGATGGAAATGCGTTATCAACAATCAAGCACCATCATTGCAAGTCAAATACCGACCAGTGAATGGTACAAACTCATTCCGAGTCCCACCATTGCAGATGCACTGCTGGACCGTTTACTCCACAACAGCCACAGAATTGAATTAACAGGAGAGTCGATGAGAAAACTAGACCAATCCGATCACTTAGCGTAAAAATACCATCAAGAAAAAGAACGGTTAGCAGGTGATCGGATAACTCCGGAATCGCTGATCGGATTCACCGAAATACGCACAAAGGGGAACCATCGACGATGCTACAGACAGGGTTAGAGAAAATCGTGGCATTGAGGTGCTGGAGTACGAAGCATGGAAGGCGTTGAGGTTGCCAACTAATCCTAACGGTCTGTTGTGTGGTGGCGTACCTACTGGAGAAGCCCAAAAAGAGCACCGTGCGTCACAGAAACGGGCACAGGACCTAGTAGATGAAGATATTGAGTTAGCTTGCTACCAATACGACAAGTGTTTGACCTGTAAGGAGACTATAAAATTTTCTGTGTAAGTAGCTGTTTATCATAACGATACACTGTCACCGTACATGCTCATAAACTGCGTCATGGCAGGCTTCCAATCTCGCAGTGGCATTGTCAACTTTTTTAGCAATCTGGTGTAAAGCCAGATACAGCAACTTCAGTACCGCATCATCATTTTGGAATGACTTTCTAGTCTTGGTGACCTGACGCAGGCTGGCATTGAGTGATTCGATAGCATTGGTGGTATAAATGACCTTGCGTATCTCCGGCTGGTAGTCTAAGAATACGCGAAGCCTTGTCCAGGTGTCGCGCCTGGATTTGCTGATGCTTGGATGCTGGTTATTCCACGTCTCGGCAAAATGTTCTAATGCCTGCTCAGCTGTTGCATGTTGGCCGCACCATAAAAGATTTTAAGGTCTGCTGCTGCGACGGCTTTACGCTCTTTCCAGTTAACGAAGCGCAGGCTGTTGCGGAATGCAACAGCTGTACCTACGTTTTAGGATAAACCGCCTCGATGGCATCCAGGAAGCCTTTGAGGCCATCGACACAGGCATCTCTTATAAATAGCTTGTTACATGCAACACTAAGCAACGCATTTTTAAATTGGAAATGCCTCTTTTCAAGCTAGCGCACTTTATCGTCACATTTTTACAGATGAGCATTTGACCTACTTTTTCTAATTAGTCATTATAGCTCTTAGTCGGTTATGTATTTATGTATGATGCGAGTTAGGATTCGTGACTTCACTACAGTAGTTGGTAGGTTTCATGGTTGGGATATTTGCTGCACTGCTCATCAGCAATGCAACCTTCACCTGTTCCTTAACTGCACTAGAGTTCCATATCCCCGATGTGGTCAGCTTGTCAGAACTTTTAGTAACCTGGAGCTCTAGTCGAATTAGTCCTAGCATTCCTTTATTACTTAGGCCAAAGATATCCCAGTCAGTAAAAAATATTCAATGATTATAAACTCCTTTTAGAATTTGCCGTAGTTGGTGAAAAACTGGCTTATGACATATTCCATGAACCATATTTGTGAGATAAGGCTAAATTTTAGAGCAAGACTAATCTCTCAAGTTATTATGAAGTAATTTACCGTTAAAGCTTTGAAATTAAAGTTATTTAATTATTTAGCAACTGAACGACTACCAGTCTACCACCATCTTCCTGTGATAAAACAAATTGAGCGTTATCTCTCAGTTCTATCTTTTCTCCCACAGCTACATGACGTTTGTCTGGCAGAGATATTAACCCTTGAATACCTTCGTTTACTAACCACCATTGTTCATTATGATAAACAAAGTAACCTACCCGTTTTTTTTGTTCTGCACTTGTTCGTTCATTTGGTGCGATAAGACGATTGACATGCCATGCATAAATTGACTGCCCGCTCCAGACCATCAGACGGTGATCATCTGGTCGATAACTGCCGACTTTACGCGATGAATATAGGTTAAGAATAGGTAATTTCCCTTTGTATGGAGCTCCACAGTAAGGGCAGATTGGTTTTGTTTTACCTGAGAAAACGTACCATTTTTGTTGACAGTTCTTGTTTTGGCAAGGTTGTATCAAATCCATCGTTTTGACTAAAGCAGTTTCCCACTCATCGGCTGTTGGGCGTTTGGTCGCGTCATGTAACCCATCTATAAAAGCTCTATCGAATAAAGGTGTTATATAGGGACCCATGATGGAGTAGGGGATTTTTTTCGGGTCTGCCCAAGGTAGAGAAAACGATGATAGTTGATTTATCTTTACGGCGTTGCTGTTATCACCAGGATGTTCAATGAACAATGCCTTTTCTCCCATTGCCAAGGTTTCATCCCGCATTTCGTCCGTCATATCATGAATTTTTCCACCCCGTAAAGGGTGTCGAAAAAATAGGTACATATAAATCAAAACAGATAGAGCATGGCGGTCCGTAGTGATGCTGGGGAGTACTCTATTTGGGTCTTCCTTCGGTAGATGGCTGGTTTTTACCACTTCAGGAGCAATAAAGTCTGGCGTACCAACCACATCTGGAGGGTACTTTCCAGGAACAACTAGTCCGTCTACATCGATAATGCAGGCATGGCCCAGTTCTGGGTCCACCAAAACGTTTTTATAGCTTAGGTCACTATGACAGAGCCCTGCTGCATGGATCCTTCGAACAGCTCTGGCCAAACGAATACAAACCTGAAGAAAAGTTAGCGTATTACCACGTTCACGTGGATCGAGGAACTTATTCTGATTACTTGCACTAGCAAACCATTTACCTTCTTTCTCGCGACCTTTTATACCAAGGAAATCATCATTCTTTGACCCGTATTTAAAGAAAAAATGACTCTGATAGGTCGGTACGACAATCCCTATTTTTTCTTCATGCTCAATAATGTGAGTTGGCCAGCAAAAAAGACCTTCCCAGTAATCCCCCCCTGGCTGGTCAAAGATATTCTGTCTGTAGCGACCAGTAATCATATCTATCCGTTCTCTAGCCTGAACACTTTGTGGCTTATGATAGAAAGCAACAACATAGGATTTGTCAGGCGAAAAATAAACATCTTTCATTGCACCTGAACCAATTACTTCATCAACAAACTGAACTGTTTGGCCGTCCTTAGTTGTACATGTAACAATATTTGCCATATTTATCACCAGTGAAGCATGTCTATTACCACAATACCGCTATTGTGCGGTCATCATGGTTCCCTGCGGAGAAAAAGTTCAGCCATTCACCTAATTTTTCAGGTGCGATATTGACATCAACAAGGATGGGGGATAGTTCATTTACGAGGCGAGTCCATTTTTCATCACTACGAAGACCGTTATCGGTTTCAAAATACGGGTCAGAAACACCGTCAGTCATCAGAATCTATTGTGCTACATCATTCCATTTACCCACACTTATGCGCCCTGTGAATGAAGAGTCATCAATTATACGCTGGTCGAGAAACCGAGTCTGACCCGCATATTCCCCGCTATCTGGGTTCCCAAGAATCCTAACTTTACCTGATGGGCTATAGGCCGCTATGGCTCCATCGCCTAGCCAGAATGCTGCAGCGAATAGTTCAGAGCCAACCTTAAGCGAAATTGTGGCCAACAAGGTTGTGGAATAGGATTTCACCGGTTCTTCTGCACGAATGGCTTCATTTTGTATACTATTGACCGCGAGCGTAGCTGCTTGCTTGAAATGATGTAGCATAGCATTTATAACTACCTGTTTATCAATAACTTCCCAAGCCATTACGTGCTCTTTTAGAGTGATCCCTTTCTGCCCATTAAGTTGCTCATAAAGATATTCCCCAGCAGTTAAAACTGCGATACGAGAGCCTTCACGAGAGTTTACAGCACTTCCTGCTCCATCTGCGACGAGCATGATGGCCCATTCCGTCTGATTGCAGAAATTGATGTAAAAGTCATCATCTCTGAAACTGCCTGCGTGTTCGTGTGATCTACCCCTGCGGCTTGAAGCTGCTATCCGCAAATCCTTACTTTGTAATCCAGCCGATTTCAGATGTTCTTTACGATATTTTGCGTCTGATGGTGGTTCAAGCACTTTCCATAAACTTCGTGGATCTGGGTTTACAATAAGAAGTGCCTTATCTTCGTATTTTTCATCTAAATCGCATGACCACAGTACAGAAATTTGGAAATCCCCACTTTCAGTAGGTATGCCGATGACCAAATTTTGTTCACTATCATAAGAGAGACCTATATCCTGAGGAAAAAGCACATCAATAATTTTTGCTTGCTTACCATTGTCGAGTGAAATACCAACCGAAGAAGAAAAGTGTTCACGAGCTCGTGCGTTAGGAATTTCAATTTTTGCCTGAGGAGCAGCTAAATGTTTCATTTGATTTTTGGACAGTTGCTGAGCAGGCGGTACCATTCCCGGGACGAGTGAAGCCGATGAGAGTTTTGCGCCTTCACTCTTATTCTGGTTACTGTACTCTTCAAGTTGGATGCGTTCCCACTTCTCAGGATGAGGTCCATTACTTGCTTTTTGAGAATTATTTGTATATTCAAAATTTATGCAGTTAGTCGAAGCAGGGACTGATGATGAAGTTTCATCAGTTTTACTCTCAACAACTACGTGGTCAGGTTGAATTCCAGATTTAGGTGTTGATTGAGGATTATGACTTTCTGATAGAAACTCTGTTTGCTTAACAACATTATTTTCATGATTGTCTTTAATGGCTATATCATGATGAAGCGGAGCTTGAGCAACACCTTGCTGTAAAATATCATCGTTTTGCCCACTCTGGGCAGGTTGATTTAACCTTAGGATTTCATCGCACTTAATTTCAAATTCCTTAATTAACTCAATTAACTTCTTATAATGCTCACGTAACTCTTTATCCTGCTTAATAAGTTCCTTAAGGTTTGCCCCAGCTCTGTGGTTAAGGTTATCTCCTATTAAGGTATGAATCTGTTTTTCCAAAGAAGGTAAATTCTGCATAATTAGCCTTTCCCTCGGCTTACGTCAAAATTAGAAATCCCGCCATCACTGCTGAACGATATACCTTTCTCGCACCATGGACAAATCAAATCATCTGGACCATCAATGCATAGTAATTTACCACAAGAGCACACCGCAAACGCACTGGCATTGCCACAATGAGGGCATCCGGGTACGCCATGCAGCTCTCTAGTATTTACTTGAAGTCCTGTAACTGATAAGTCAGACCATACGAAGTAGTCCTCATCAATTGGATAACAACCTGCAATATTAAAACTGTTCAAGTTCAGGTTGAAATCTAATCCTGTAACTCTTGTTGATGGGAGCTCATATTTCATTAGATAAGGACGACGCGTTTTACTGCAACGGCCGGTAAGCGTAACGCAGTTTTCATCGTAAGCTCTTACTAGCTCGTCTTTTGCAAGCCGGACTATGTACTCAGTCTGGTTGAGCTCAGGCTGTTTTTCTTCACCTACGCTGCGGCTGTATGTCGTGACTGAGGCAGTTATCCATTTGATAAATTTAGTAAAATCCCCTTCCTTTGATTCAGTGAATAACATGACGTTTTCTGTCAGTTGCCTAAGGATATTAAGATCTGCTGATGGACCCAAGCCAACGGCAATAAGATTCACTTTGCTGGCGTAATGATCTTTCCAGCGTTTCAGTTCTGTGGTTGGATTATCCGTTGGGCGGCCGTCAGTAAGGAGATAAACAACAGGTTTCCAGTCTCCCTTTGTCTCATTGGTGGTTTTCTTGACTTGAGTATCAATTTGTATGGCCAACTCACGCAATGCAGCTCCGAGATTCGTACCGCCTCCAACGGGCAGACGTGGGGGGTAGAATGTAGCTATCTCATGGAGAGGTACAATAGTGCGTGCAATACCAGCAAATGCGATTATCGAAACCCAAGCAGTTTCAAGCGCATGTGGATCTTTTCTTAAATCACCAATGATCATTTGCAGACCATCAGTCATTTTTTTCAGGTTTTCACCGATCATGGACTCTGAACAGTCCAGAACAAAAAACACGGGAAGGCGTCTCATAGAAATCCTCTTCAAGCAATTCTTGGCCAACCAAAAGCGGCCCTACAAAAAACGCTGCGGAGGTAAACAGCGCCTTTCTGACATTTCAGAGCACCAACTGGATTTCCGATGGTGGGGGGGGAAGTGTATCTGATCCGGTATTGATTCCAGCACTAGTGCTACCAAAAGAAACACTGGCCGAAACCCATTTAAAAAAACCAGCAAACGCGGTAGAATCCAAAGTTTCCAAAGAGACTATCTTATCAGTAAGCTGTTTTAAATGTTCTTGGCCTGCTTTAGGACCTACTGCGCAGGCAATGATAGAGCCAAACATCCGAGAACGGATAGCTTTTACAGCTTCACCGTAAGCCCAAGCATCGGAGGGTATTCCATCAGTCATCAGGAAGACCAAAGGGCGCCAGTCACCTTTTGTATCGCCATCAGAGCGTCTTACATCTCTGTCAACACAATGCATCAGACATTCCAAAGCCGCTCCAGTGAAAGTTCCGCCTGCACTGGGGACAACAATGTCAGAAAATTGGAAATTTTCTAATGGAGTAAGCGGAATAAACTCACGAGCTTCATTGTCGTAAGTAATTATTGATATGTGAACGCTTTCTAGGGCATAAGGATCTTGTCGCAGGGAACTTAACATCGCTTGTATCCCAACATTTACTGAATGAATTGACTCTCCGCGCATCGAGCCGGATGTGTCGATTAACAGATAAACTGGCAGGCGTCGCATCAGCTGTAATTCCTTAGATGTGAAACAAATGAATCTGATTCAGAAGGCTCACCAATTGCCTTTAGCTTCCAACCTGTAGGTTCCCGTATTAACTCAGCAAATACCATGGATCGTTGGTTTATAAAAGAAGGTCCGCCAGAAAGATCGAATCGCGCCATTTCAATATTGCGCGCATCTACTGCTCGAATAAACGCGTTTTGAACCTTACCGAAATGTTGCTGCAGCTTTTTACCATTGTAAATCTGAACGATAAACACTATTTTTTCATACTGAGTATCAAGTGAGTTCAAGCGAACAATTATCTGCTCATCGTCTCCATCACCCGCACCAGTTCGGTTATCTCCAGTAAGCCAGATATTACCCGATTTATGGCGAAGGCTGTTGAAAAAGATGATATCGCCGTTTACGAGCGTATGTTTGCCATTTTCCATGTTACCAAGATAGGCTATCTTTCCGGCTGAGTTACAAAGAAAAGCAATGACATCAAGGTCGTATTCTTCTTTCTTGCCAAAAATTCCAGCTAGAATACCTTTCCTTTCCTCGTTAATATCCCATCCAAGACCGATAGTAACCGAAGAAAGATCAAATTCATTTTTTTTTAGGCTAACACCCTGGCCTTTACTCAAACTTACAGACATAACATCACCTTAATCCATAAAATTATAAGACCACATTAACTTCAGCTGGTGGCGGTGGCAGGTCATCAAGACCAATCACTTCTTTTTTATTTGACTCAATTTTCTGACTACCCACCGAGATGCTTGCACTTACCCACTTGAAGAAAGCTTTGATCGTCGAACTGTCTGCAGTATCAAGCTGAAGTACGATTTCAGTGATTTCTTTGAGAACGCTGATATCAGCATCATGCCCTGCAGCGCAGGCCACGACAACACCAGTTCTGGCCATTTTGAAGTCATTTAGACCTTTTCGCCAGTCATCGGTTGGAGAACCATCGGTCATTAAGAAAATTAGAGGACGCCAGTCACCTTTTGTGTCTGCTGTAGTTTTCTGTACTTCTTTGGTAATTGAACTTGCCACAAGCGAAAGGGCACCTCCAAGAGAGGTGGTACCACTTGCTGATAATCCTGGCACATTGAAACTCATAAGGTCCGTAAGAGGCACGACCTGTCGAGCAGAAGAGTCAAAGGTAATAATTGAAACATATGCTGTTTCAAGTGCATATGGGTCCTGTTTCAGCGTTGTAAGTAGAGTCTGAACACCATTCTTTACTGCCTCTATAGGCTCTCCATGCATTGAACCGGACGTATCAAGTAGTAGATATATTGGTAGACGTCTCAACTGTAATTCCTTTTAAAAAGATAAGAGGGAGAAGAATTTAACAAGAACAATTTTAAAAAGTTCATTTTTAAGTAGTCAAGCAATAACGACCTCTCTGTCCAGGCCGGGATCAAGCTTTGTTATCCCCAGTACTAAAAATGGACACGTTACTAAGCAATGTTCTTTAATTCAAATGCTTCTGCGCTGAGGTAGCCATTCGCTACTATGCCTTCTCGTTTTGTTGTAATCAACTTCGATATATTCAAATACCGCTTGGGGCAACAAAAGGTCGACGGAGCTCACAGAGAATTAATTAGCATTTCAATAATGTCACTTCTGCTTACGTTCTTTTCATTGGCTAAGCGGTCAAGTTTTGAAATGGTAGCTTTGGACAATGATATGGATACTGTCTTTTTTCGCACTTTCGTAAGGCTGACAATTTCATCATCAGATAGTTTCTCTGATTTACTGAGAGTTCGCTGCATTAGAGCTATTTCAACATGAGTAAGGTTGCCGGCATCGGTCATCTGGTATGAGTGACTACTTTTACTGTATTTTATCGTTGTGTTATATGCGTCCCGAAGATCACGTAAAGCCCGCGTGAGTGTCGCCCCAGAACAATCTGCGTTTTTGATTATTGTATTTGCAGAAACAGATTCACCCGAAGACAACAATACTGCTAGTGTGAAAATGCGCTTCTGTTTTGTACTTAATATCATATAGTTACTTTACTGTTATTGGCTGAAATACGAAGGTCGTACTCATTTTTCTATTCGGGTTAAACATGGATATTGCGTCAATTGGATCGATATTATCCAAACATGAAAAGTTCATCTTTTGGATAGTAGCGCGATCGGCGGTACATTGAATTATATAATCATCGACTAAGTTACCTGTAGCTTTGCTTAACCGTTGAGTGAATCCGCAAATGCTTACGCTATCGAAAGGCAGTGCGTAAAAGACAATGCCAATCAGCCGGAGCAATATACCGTGTACGTGACGTGCATAGGCTTCTCTAACGGCTTTTTGCGTCATGTCTTTCTCGATAATCTCAGTTCCTTGCCTATTTAAAGTAAAGATGCTTTGAGGTAAATCTTCAATCTCAGGTAAATCAACATCGAGTTTTATTAGCGATTGTTCTGGCAGAACTTCAAACGAAATGGCGGTATCTCGCGGCCAGTCAGTGTTCTGCAATGTCTCATCTAAGATTGCCTCAAAAAATGCCGCGTCTGAGATAAAGCGACTATTTGCTTGTGCTTCCGATGAGGTTAACGATTCTTGATGACGAGCCGCTTCAGATTGCCAGAGAGCATATTGTTCGGCCCATGCCATACGATTAGTTTGGTAGCGGTGTTCAATCAAGGTTTTTTCACGCTCCCAGTCTTGCATTGCACGTTCCCAACTGGCTAGAGCAGCGCGCTGACGTTCTTGCCTATCTTCATCAGACTCAAACAGTTTTTTAAAAAATCCAGTGTCATCCACACAAGAAGGTTTTACGGGGGAAGGCGGGATTTCCGGCTTTGCTGGCCGAACTGGAGCGGGAACGGCATAAGGGCTGGTGGCCGCTTTTAAATAATGGTCTCGCAACTCATTAAATGTTACCCCAAGTGAAGGGTTAGGCGTCAGAGTATGGACGTTTATAACCTGGTGCATAACCATTTCCATCTGTTCGATGGTGGCTAAAAGTGAGTTTCGCAATTGCTCTTTCGATTCCGAGCGCTCCCTTGCCGCAGCATTTGACGATGCCGCGGCCCTATCGAGCCTTGTGCGATAACTCAATCCACCGCCAAGCCCAACATTGGCATAAGTGCCACGACTACCAACGGAGACTGACGCTCCCCTCGGGCCAATTGAAAGACTCGGGGTGGTGTTACTAAGGTTAACCCGAACTCCGGGAATGATTGTGATGCTGCGACGAAAACGAAAGCCCATGTTTATTACCTATGTTGAATTTGAACAGAGGATGGGGACACTGCAGGAGAAACCCCAAAATAATGAACACGATCTAATACGCTCTTTGCCCATCGTCGATGCGTTGCAGGTTCACACATGGCACCACCTGCTTTAAAAACGGCCTGAGATGAGTTTATGATTCTCAGTGCGTCTTGATGATCAAGTGAGCTTACCATGAGGGCGCGCTGAATCACTGGAATTTGATTAGGGTGAATAGCTGTTTTACCTACTAAGCCGTGGGCCAAATCCAATTCCAATTCTTTTTCTAACAGTCGATGATCATCAATGTGCTCACAGACTGGCGCTGTCAGGGAGAAGCCCTTTGAGGCGAATACAGCAACCAGCATCTTAATGACGTAACCCATAGGGCCGTCATATAGGGTAAATTCGCGGGAACGTCGCAAAGAAACGCAATTCATTAAGTCATTACCACCAATACGAAGGGCGATGATTTTATCACGACATTTATGCGCTTTAAGCTCTGAGACTAACGCTTGCATTGCATTGACGTCGAATACATCTTCAGTCTCAAGAGTTGGCATCCAGCATAAATGAGTTAATTCTAAAATGGTTGTCCACTCGTTCAAGTTGGATAGATTGAATTTAGGAAGGACAAAGCCATCAATAGCAGATAAGTCATATTCAGCAGTCAATTGTAGGCCAATCTGCTCGTTTCTCGGGCGAATAAATATTAGCGGCCATTCGATATAGTTAATGCGCTGCTTGGCTTCAGAAAGAGCGTCCAACATCCCTTTAAGGTTGTTCATTGCAAAAGGTATATCCTGATCGGACACTGCATCTTCTAGGCAAATAACCAAAGATCGCAATCCAGCAATTTTACCAGTCACAATGGTATCTACAATGTCGATGCGGGTAGCTGGCATGTAGAGTGTCGCACCCAGGCTGTAGGCAGAAAGTTCCTTTTTCATTAGAGTACCTTTTTGATAATTGTAACTGCACGATATTGACCGATGAGATCACCAACTTCTGTAATCTCCACGCCTTTCTCCTTGGCAAGATAGACCAATAGAGATACGTCAGGATCGTTAATGGAACGAACCAGTACATGGTCAGGCACCCTGCGTAATACAGCGCGCGTCGCTTCAGCAATGCCTGGCTTTATACGATTTGAACTAGAAATATCATAACGTTCTGCAAGCAGTGTCATGATTGCTTTGCTTCGTTCCCATTCCTTCGCTTTTATTGAATCACGCACTTTTATATCGATGGGCGGGACGTCTGAAAGTTCGATTTCTTGACAACATTGTTCAACAGCATTAGCCAATGACAAACCGCATTCATACTCGCTAAGGTGGTTGCAAACCATGCAGTGATGAAAGCCTTCATCACTATAAAGAGAACGAGAGATCATCCCCGAAACAGGTGCACCCATTATTCCAAATGGGATTAGCCAATCATCATCAGTGGCTGACATCCAAGCGCAACCACATGGATCAGCCAAAACCACAAGGCGTGGCTGGGCAGGATAGCCAGCCCGACCGTTAAGCGCTTTAGTCAGTTCATTGGTGATAGCCCCCTTTCCTGTCCAGCCATCTACCCACACAATGCCTTCAGTTCCATGGCGCTCCTCAATAACGGCAAGGGCAGTTTCATCAATGCCACGGTCACGAATAATACTGATCCCGTAGTGATATGACTCTTTCCCCATCATTTTTAACGCTCGTTGCAGCATAACGCCTAAAGGCACACCTGCGCGGACTAGACTTGCCAAAACAATCGGGGTATTGCCGTACTCTTTGGCTAAAGTCACGGCCAGCATCATGACTTCCTTAGCAAGCCGTTTGGCTCCAATGGTGTAAGCCTTGTTAAACAAGTCGAGATGATGTTGAGTTGGTTCTGGCTCTTGGCTCAGCATGTCGGAATAATGCATTTTCCCTGACTGGATTAGCGCCTCTTTTTCTTCAATGGAGGTGAATTCAATAGTCACCGGCTTTAAAAGGAATTCGACATCACTGTGACGATAAGAGCCTGAAAAAATTGGTGAAATATTCAAAATTCTACTCTCCAAATACGCGATCTTTGATCGCTGATGAAAACTGACTTTGTTTTGGTACACCATACCAAGAACAAAGTTTCAGAAAGCTGAAGTCAGTGAGGCTATCGCCAAGGCCAATAGTTGGGAACGTGCCCCGTTCTACACGGAGTTTGTTGAGAAGGTAGCTTGTGGCTTTGCCCTTTTCTATGCAAGTAGGTAACCACGCAATGTTGTTGCTGTTGCGATGAACGTAAAAACCTTCAGTACCGAAAATTTCCTCTAACCTATCACCTATCGCATTGAGTTCGTCTAGCTTAGTGCTATCGGTATGTTTCAAGACAAGATAGATAGGGACTCCATCGTACTCATAGTTAATGCGAGCCCACGCATCTATCCCTCCTTCAGCCATCAATGTAGTTATGTCATCCTGCATATCCAGCAAGCGTTGACGATAGGGGGCTAGCGCAGCTTCAATGTGTTGTTGCCACTGAGTATCACACTGACCATCGGGAGATAGAATGACAGCGCCATGAGTTGTAATAGCCCACGAGTTAAACGGTATTTGAACTCGAGCATATTCATCTGTGCCTCGGGCGGTTACTGGTATAACATCAGCATTTGCCAAAAGCCAATCAACTAATAATGCCTGTTCTTCATTCATAAAACTTCGCGGCTCCAGAGAGCGATCTAAAGCGCCAACACGAACAGGAATCTGAGCAAGTTCATCAACCATTTTCCGTTTGGTTTGAAACAACGTGTCGTCCAAATCAGGAAATACGACAGGACGAATAATATGCGACATGGCTTGATTACTCATAAGTAAGAATTTCTACGTGTTTGGCTATATTGCCAAGGGCATTCAGTAAGACAGGATCGACACTTTCTGCGGGAGTTTCGCAGCACAAGAATACAGTATCGAATTGTAGGTGAGCGACATTATAAACAAAATTAGGGATACCCAAGCCGTAGTTGTCGGTAAAGGTTATTGCCGATTCAATAGCATGGCCTATAGCAATAGGTGATCTGGAGGTAGAACTGAAATACACCTCAGCACCAGTCTTTTCCAACTTTTCGGCAAATAAAAACGGTTGCCACACAAATTCACTGGTGCCTAGCACTAACACCTTATCAGATGGTGATACGCAGACATTATTTCCTATAAAGCAAGTGGACTCATCCATCCCCAAACGACCCCAACACTGAACCCCAACGATTTCAACAGCCCCTTTTGCCGTGACATTAACGCTAGGCATGATCGGTGGTTCTGCATCGGGATTAACAATCCATGACCATTTACCTTGAACCAAAGAGATTGACGTAACTTTTGGGCCATCAATCTTTTCAAGTACAGCGTCTTGACTCCAATCAGTTAATGTCACCGTAAGAAGACGCTGAATGCCAGTCATGCCTGCATCAAAAAGCGAGGAATAAAGGTTAGTAAAGGTGTTACCCGTAGTCGCTTCATCATCAATAAGGACTAGCGACTTTGCCTGCTCTACGCGCTTAGCTAATACAGGATCATTCGGCCAGTAAATTAAGTGGTCGGTTGCGTGTGAATGAGTTTCTTTGAATTCGCACATTAGATTGCCATTAACAGGATGGCGGGTAGATGTTAGGAATACCGATTCGGATAACGCGCCTCTAGCCTCTTGGTAAACACCCGCAGCCAAACCTACAGCAGTTTCGGCCATGCCGATAAAGACTACTGGCCCAGGCAGATCAGTTGGCAGCATTGCGGCAATTGATTGGTATGAGGTGCGCATCACACTAGGCTTGATAGGGATGTGACGACCTAGCATTTTACTAACAAATAGAAAAGCTCGCTTTGGGTTGCGCCGCTCAGCAATCTCAAAGAATTGTTCCAACGGTGTAGAATGCGAACTGACAACAGTCAACTCCCCTGTGGATAGTTTGCGCTGAAAAACCTGCTCGGTTTGGCTCATACCTAATTACCTTTTATTGTTATTCAGCCGATTGCTGTTCGTTTAGCGCGATCACGCTTGATACAGACCTAACCACTACAGGTTTAAAACCATCAGTACCCATCTTAATTGCGGTTTCCTTGTCGATAATACCTAGTTTGCGTAAAGCAAAGATGCCTGAAAGGTTAATGCCACAGGAAAGGGAATAGCAGACCCCACCAGAAGGGCGCATGTTAATTTCCAGCAAATATGGCTTGCCGTTAGCATCATCACGAGTCTGTACGTTCACTAAACCATCAGCTTGCATAATTTGTGCGCAAGTTTTTGCTAATTCAAAAGCCACTCCTGATTGCTCAATGGACTGAAGTGCACCTTCTTTGCGGCGACAAACTGCGGCAATTAATTCTCCATTCTCAACAACCATATCAACAGAGCGTTCGCGTCCTGCTAAATATGGCATTAGCACCATAGGTTCAGGAAGTTTGTCGTTAGTTTGCTGGTTCATCGCTGTAAGGTACATCTTCGGTGTTACCCGACGATTATCAGGGTTATTAAAAGCGGCCATCGGACTAACAGAAGGGTCTAGTATCCAGAAGCCAATACCGTAAATGCCAACTACTGGTTTGATGCAAGCTAATTCACCATCAGCGACTTTAAGCGCGATTTGCTTTTTAAGTTCATCAACAGTGTCAATCTGAATAGATGGCACAACAGGTAATCCATGTTGCTCCATAAAATGAGCGTAGCGAACTTTATCATCTGCAATTGAGTGCATATCAAGGCTGCTGGCTCCCGTTGTCAACGATACACCAAGCGCTTCAATCTCCCGTCTGTTTTCTTCCATCCAACGGCAATTACGGCCAGCCTGAATAGTGATTACATTTTCTTTCGCTACCACAGATTTAATAAATTCTAGGCGCTCAGTATCCCCTTTGGGCTCAACCAAAGATAAATCGGCAACCGATGTAATCTCAGGGCGATTGCCACGATGGGACGCAATAATACGAAAAGATAAGTCGAATGACTGACGAGCATCGATAACCGCCATAATAATGTCGCGCTGGGAGGATAAGCCCTCCATAAACCAAATAGATTTCAAAGTATTAGATTCCATGAATAAAGAACTGCGTTATCGATTAGATGTTACGAACTTTATTATTAAATGTGAGGGTAGTCAATCAAATTGTGATTGACTTAGTTCTCAGTCTGGTGAAAAATGGATAAATCAAAGGCAGGCAGGAATGGACATTTTTCATCCCCATTGCCGATTGAAAACCGGCCTAAACCTAGGAAGGTAACATACGTATGTCCTTAAGAGCTTAAGCTGTTGATATATTTAGATTAGTTAGCATTTTAAACACCCCGTCTTTTTGATCCCTCTTCAAATTCTGACGCTGGCAACGTTGTGCTAAAAATGCAAATGCTTCATTTATGGCCGTCACTAAATCTGCGCCATGGCTTCTGGCAATATCTAAACAAAAGGGTAACCACCAGATATGGGCTGATTTTGCACCGGTAAACAGTGAAATCACCCGGTTATACTTTTGTTGTGCCGCGTTGATAAGCCACCGTTTTAAGGTTGCCGCAAGCAAGCTTCCCCAGATCAGCGTTTCGACTATTGCTGGATGATATGTGTCGAATTTATTCAAATTATTCATCGACTTCCATTCTTTGAATAGCAGTTCAATCTGCCAGCGGACACGGTAGAGGTCGCCGACAACTTCTGCGGGAAACTGTTGCCGATCAAGGTTGGTGCACACCAAAACATGTCTTTTTTTGTGATCTAATGCGGCAAATGCCACACAACGATAAATTGGACCATCCGGCCAATGCACGTCTAAATCCAACGCACCTGTACCGGGTAATTCTTTTAGCCATGATTTCAGCGGTTTTGCCTGCTGGCTTTTGTTGCAAACGGCCATTGGATTCACGCTGTTGCTCATGCGGATGATGAAAAAAGCGCTGGCGTCTTGCAATTCCTGGACATAAGCCTTTGAAAAATAACCCGCATCTGCCATAAATAAGCAACCAGCTAAGGATGATGCTGATGGCAAATACTCCCGCTCTGGCGCAATATCTTCGGTCAGGCTTACGCGCTGTGGTTGTCCTTTGAACACATCATAGGTGACATGCAACTCAACCGCAGCAGGGTTGTGTACGTTAAAACGGCCTGGAAAATAGTGCATTAAGTCGCCATGCACCGCGAAACTGGTGCCATCTTGCAAAATAATACGTTCAAAAACGTCTTTATACTTCTCTCGCAGAGTAAGCATATCTGGAAGATGCACAGCCAGTGCTTTTTCAAACACTTCACGCATAAACTCAGGCGCAGCCATTTTAACCAACTGTTTATGAAAAGGTTTTAGCTGTATGTTGGTGAAGTGCATATGATTAAATTGACGGTGGATATCGGTAATAGAATTCGTAGTCCCAGAGCCAAGGGCGCTGACCAACGCCATGCAGAACTTATGCGGCGTGACCTGGCGACGACGTTTCATAAATCCGGTTTTTTGCCCAAGCGTATCAAGCTCATCTGGAGAAAAAAGTCGTTCAAAAGCGTTTAAGAATCGGCTATCTTGTTCGTGCTTCATTCGTTTTGCCTGCAAAGGTGATCTTTTTTATTCGCAAAATCAATTAGATCACGAATGAAGCACCTTTTCAAATCCTAAAGATCATACGTATGAAGGTTAGCCATGGACGATTAGAGTCGGACTTCAAAAATGAAACTTTTGATTCCTTTCAAAAGGATAATAAAAGTTCGGTAGAGATATTCTATAGTCATCCTGGATTTATGGGTTACGAAAATCTGAGCTTTTTATGTTTGGCTATGTGGATGCACGTTGAATCAAACATACAGTTTTTTGATTCAGACACAAAAATTATTGGCGTTAGTTTTGGTTATTCTTGGTGAAATTAATTAAATTATCGTTCTGATGCGAGTTTGCAGCATGTTTATTGCTCGGGTTCTGCGTCGTGCTGCCTTAAATATATTAATTTTTATTT
>SSFI01000024.1 GCA_008015325.1 Rheinheimera sp. | reverse complement strand
CATAAAAACTATGCAGAGTTTCATCATCCGGCAGAGTCACTGCCAGCGTAAACTGCGTCGGCTGCATCACGGTTTGCATTATTGGCGACGGAACAAATAACGGCTGCTCATCACCAGCGCCGTACTGGCAGAGTTCGCTGCGCCGGACAGAGGCAACGCGGGATCTGCGGTAACCACAGCCGGCTCAGGCTGTCCGCCCGCCAAGGCTGCTTCCATCGCCGCTTCTGCGTCGGTCAGTTCACCGGTGCTCTGTGCAGACGACGCCGGGTTTTCACCTGCTGTAACTTCACCTGGCAAGCCTGCGGCGGCATCAGATGTCCCGGTCTCAGGCGTCACAGTGTCAGGCGCTACAGCGTCTGGCTGTGGCGTCAGTTCTTTGACCAGACTTAAGGCGCGGTAAAACTCATCGGTACTGGCCGCAAGCTGCAGCTGCAACACGGCCTGGCCGGCCTGATATTGCGTGAGCTGATGATCACGCACGGTCAACATGCTGCTGAATAATTGCCGCAGCGCGACTAAATCACTCAGACTGCTGATCCCATCAAAGGTCAGTTGCAGGCTGCTCCCGACAGTCGCGTTATCCGCGCTGATCCGCACGGCATAACGGGCGGCCTGCGCCGCGGCCAGCTCCGCACAGAACTGCTGCGCCAGCAGCATCGCATCAGCATTGAGGAGCTCTTTACTTTGGACGGCGCCATCCACCAGTTGCTGCCAGGTCAGGCGGAACTGCACCAGGCCGCTGGCATCAGTTAATTGATCAAACAACAGGTTATACACTTCGGTGGCCTGATACCGGCCGGACGCCTGTTGCAGTAATGCCCAGTCGCCGCCCCAGCTCGCAGTTTCATTAACCAGCGCGCTGTCAGTTTCATCGTATAACGGGAATTGCAGGCTTAAGCCATAGCGGCTGGCTTGCTGCAGCAGGGCTTTACGCAGCGGATGCTCCGGACTTAACACAAACTGCGGAGTCTCAACCGGGCGCTCGGTCAGCCATAACAGCACGTCAGGCCGGCGTGGCCCCCATACCGGGATTTGCAGGCTTTGCAGCAGGCGGGTAATTTTCTGACCATCCAGCGTGACTAATAACTGCGGCTGGCCATCCTGTTGCACTTGCTGAAACTGCACGACAAACTGCCCGCTATTTTTCAGCGCATCTGCGATGCCGGCTTGCGCGAATACTGCATCACCACCGGTGAGTTTGATTAACACGTCCTGCAGCGCCTGCTTTTGCCATTGCTGTTGGCTTTGTCCGGCCGCGACTCTGGCCTGATACAAATCGGTCAGCTCTACCGCATTTGACTTTGCGGTCAAAAGTGCAGTGCTCAAAAGCGCAGAAACCATGATCACTGCAGGCGTCAGACGCTGAAAATAACGCGGCAATTTTAAGGATGGCATGATAAAAACTCCGCTGATTCAGACCAGTGTGCAACGCACAGCCTGGCGCTGGTCGGTTGTGTATCGACAACGGCGACCAGCTGGAACAAAGTACGCATATTGTGCCGCAAAAACCTGTGGTTTTGCCAAAAAACAAAGCGCAAAGTCAAAGACTTCGCGCTTTTATCTGTCACCGGAAACTCTGTTTAGAGTTCCAGTTTGCCCTGACGGATCGCCGCAGCAAAGACCTCGTACACAGCATCTAAAGTGGATTGATCCAACACTTTGCCGTCTTTGTCTTTGATCTTAATCGCCGTACCTTTGTCAGTTTTGCTCAGCGATAACTGATATTCACCCGCGGTCAGCGGCAACTCAGGCAGATCTTCGTCGCCCCAGATACCGTCCCAGAAGCCTTGCTCTGCTTTGACGTACTTCACGTAATACACATAATCCGACTGGTTAAGATCTGTCACTTCTAACCCGACTTTTTCCAGTAACAGTTCAAGCTGCGACCAGGCTACGTCAATTGGCTGGGTGGTCAGCATCACTGGTTCCTGCTTGTCGTTGACGGCGCGGGTCAGTAATACATCAGGCAATTTGGCTTTGGCTTCCCGAATGGCTGCCAGTTCAACAGTCGCAATGTGGTCGATAATGCGGTTTAAAAAGTGAACTTCTTCGCGGCGCTGGCTGATTGGCGTCAGTTTTTGCGTCTCGTCGGTGTATTTATGTTCGAGCAGTTTGACCTGCACTGCGACAGTGCGGCCATGACTGCGCGGCTCTAATTGCACGCTGAATTTACTTTGCTGGGTTAATTCCTGCCCTTTCCACAGCCACCAACCGGTTTCCTGGTATTCGCTGACCCAGCCGGTTTGCCATTCCAGCTGTTTTGGCTGGCTGACTTCGATGGTGTTTTTAGTGAAATAGCTGTTGATATTGTTCTGTAAATAAGGCATCAGGTCGCCGGTGAACTCTGAGCGTTCAAACCAGACGCGGGCTTCTTTTTCTTCTTCTTCGACCCGCGCATTGGTAGCTACTGCCAGCACCTGCATCGGTGCGCGCAGGTCCATTTGTTCTGGCGCTACGCCACTGGCAACTTTTGCCGGTAAATCGTATTGACCTGGTTTTTTGGGCGCCTTTAAGCCGGCCGGGATTTTTAATTCGGCGATACGCTGTTCACTAACAGCGGTTTTTTCTGTGGCGGGCCACAAAGAACAGCCAGATAACAACAAAGTGGCTGCTACTGCGCCAGGGATCCAATAATGCACCTAAGCACTCCTACTGAAGAAATTGTCAAAAAATTCGGTTACAGTTGCGCTGCTTGCAGCGCTTGTTCGATTACGCGCTGGTGAATTGGTTCCAGTTGCGTCAAAGGTAAACGGGCAAAATCCGACGAAATCAGCCCTAAGCGCAGCAGCGCCCATTTGGCCGGGATCGGATTACTTTCAATAAAGAGGTCACGGTGCAGCGGTTGCAAAATGCTGTCAACGCTTTTCGCTGTGGCACTGTCACCGGAGCGGGCAGCGCGGATCATCGCCGACATGGCTTTTGGTGCCACGTTGGTGGTGACAGAGATCACGCCATGACCACCCTGCAGCAGGAAATCACAGGCACTGGCATCATCACCGCTCAAAAGCGCAAAATCCGTCCCGACCAGCGCCTGCAGGTCGCGTAAGCGCGTCAGACTGCCGGTGGCTTCTTTGATACCGGTGATATTGCTGATTTGGGAGAGTTCCGCCACTGTCGCCGGCAATAAATCAACGCCGGTACGGCCCGGCACGTTATACAGCAGCACCGGTTTGTCGGTGGCGGCGGCTACAGCGCTGAAATGCGCCAGCATGCCTTTTTGTGTCGGTTTGTTGTAATAAGGCGTGACAGTCAGGAAACCATCAATCGCCATTTTATCCAGCGCTTTGGTTTTTTCGACCGCTTCTGCCGTGCTGTTAGAACCGTTGCCGGCGATGATCTGACAACGTCCCTGCACATGGTCGATAACATATTGCAGTACAGTCAACTGTTCAGCGAAGTCGATGGTGGCGGCTTCGCCTGTGGTGCCCATGATGATCAGGCCATCAGTGCCGTTATTTAACTGATAATCGAGCAACCGTTTGAGGCTTGGGTAATCCACTTGTCCATCTTCAAACATCGGGGTAATAAGGGCGACGTGACTACCACTGAACATTTTAACTGCAGCTCCATAAAAATCAGGCTGCTCATATTAATGACGGCAGGGTCTTAACACAAGCGCACGTTCCGTTCCTGATGAAATTTCAAAGGATTATGTTACACTCCGGGCCTTCTTGATTTCGGATTTATGCACGCTCATGCCGCAACAACTGGTCGTTACAGCCATAGGTACAGACCGTACGGGGATCGTCAGTCAGCTGGCCCGGCTGGTCACTGACTGCAACTGCAACATCGTCGACAGCCGGATGGCGATTTTTGGCAACGAATTTACCTTTATCATGCTGCTGTCCGGTGACGCCGCCGCGATCAGCAAAATCGAATATCTGCTGCCAAGCTCGGCCTTTGAGCTTGATCTGCTAACGATGTCCAAACGTACCAGCGCCTGCACATTGCCGACCTTGTCGGCACCCTACATTGTCGAATACACCGGTATCGATCGCGTCGGCACTTTAGGCGCTATTTCCAGTTTGTTGGCAGAACATCAGGTCTATATCGGCGCGCTGAAATCTGAGACGCTGCAACCCGACCCGGCCCAGCCGCCACAAACGCATACCGTGATGACAGTGCAGCTACCGCAAGGCCTCGACAGCGACAAAATCAAACGCTTGTTGCAGGCCAAATTCAATCAGATGCAACTGCAGGGCCGCTTTGAGCTGCAAAGCTAAGCGCCAGGCAAACAGGAGTGTTTATGCAAACTTTAACGGCTGGTCAGAGCGCGCCTGACTTCAGTTTACTGAATCAATCTGGTGAGCAAGTGACCCTGAAAAGCCTGCTGGCCAATCATCGGGTGCTGTTATATTTCTATCCAAAAGCGATGACACCGGGCTGTACAGTACAGGCTTGTGGTCTGCGCGACATCAAGGCTGAACTGTTGGCGAAAAATGTCGTGGCGGTCGGTGTCAGTACAGACGCGGTGAAAAGCCTGGCGAAGTTTGTCGAACGCGACCAGCTCAATTTCATGCTGTTATCCGACCCGGAGCACCAGCTGGCTGAGGCTTTTGGCGTCTGGGGCGAGAAAAAATTTATGGGTAAAATTTACGATGGCATTCACCGCATCAGTTTTCTGATTGAGCAGAATGGTGTGGTCAGCCAGGTATTTGATACTTTCAAAACCAGCAACCATCATGAGGTGGTGCTGAACGCGCTGTAAGCGTGGTTAATTAATATCCCGGTGGCCCGCCACCGGCTCAGGAGCCATGTTATGAAGTTATATTTTGCCCCTGCCGCCTGTTCGCTGGCTTCTCATATTGCGCTGGAAGAGGCCGGACTTAAATATGAAATGATCCGGGTCGACCTGCGTAGTAAAACCCTGCCTGACGGCAGTGATTACCGGCAAATTTGCCCCCAGGGGTATGTGCCGGCACTGCAGGTAAAAAACGGCGAACTACTGACAGAAGGCCCGGCCCTGTTGCAATACATCGCTGATCAAGCACCGGCCACCAATCTGGCACCTGCCAACGGCAGCTTTGGCCGGTATCGTCTGCAGTCTCTGCTGAATTTTATTGCTACTGAACTACATAAAAACTTCTCACCTTTATTCGACCCGACTGCAGCAGATGTCACCAAAGATGCGGCCCGTCAGCGGCTATCGCTGCGTCTTAGCCAGGTTGAGGCGCAACTTGGCGCACAAAACTTTCTGCTCGGCGATTATTTCACTGTCGCAGATGCCTATTTGTTTACGGTATTGGGCTGGGCGCGGATGGTGCAGTTTGATTTAACACCGTACGGGCAATTACAACAGTTTCAGCAACGGGTGCAGGCACGGCCGGCAGTGCAAAGAGCAATGCAGGCTGAAGGCCTGACCGTTTAAGGAGATCTTGATGCGTATTTCGATACTGGCGCTTGCCATTCTGAGTAGCACTGTTGCCGCCGATCCGGCGTTTGTCGCAAGCCAACAGGGTAATCTGCGAATTGACACTGTCGCCACAGATCTGGCGCATCCCTGGGGCATCAGTGTGCTGCCGGATGGCCGTTTATTGGTAACAGAACGCGACGGCCGGCTGCGTTATATCGACAAAAACGGCCAGCTCAGCGCCCCGATCTCTGGTCTGCCTGCCATCGTTGTTGCCGGTCAGGGCGGCTTGCTCGATGTACTGACCGACAAAGATTTCGCCAGCAATCAGACCATCTATTTAAGCTACGCCGAACCGGGTGCCAATAACACCAACAGCACCGCTGTCGCCCGCGCCACGCTCGATGGTCAGACACTGAAAAACTTCAAAGTCATTTTCAGTCAGACGCCAAAAGTGGACAGCAAATACCACTTTGGCGGCCGCCTGGTACAGCAGGCCGATGGTAACCTGTTTGTCACTATGGGCGATCGCGGCAATCAACGCGAACTGGTACAGGATTTATCGACCCTGGTCGGTAAAGTCGCCCACATCACGCCAGATGGCGCCGCAGCCCCAGGTAACGTACTAGCCAGCCAAAACAAAGCCCAACCGCTGATTTGGTCCTACGGCCATCGCAATATTCAGGGCGCTACTTTGGACGACAAAGGCCGGCTCTGGACGCACGAGCACGGCCCACAGGGTGGTGATGAAATCAATATCACGCAAGCCGGTAAAAACTATGGCTGGCCGCTGATCACTTACGGTGAAGAATACGGTGGCGGTGTCATCGGCAAAACCAGCCAAACCGGGCTGGAACAACCGCTGCATTATTGGGTGCCGTCGATAGCACCAAGTGGCATGTTGTTTTATCGCGGTGCGATGTTCAGTAAATGGCAGAATAACCTGTTGGTCGGCTCGCTGAAATTCGGTCAGCTGGTGCGGCTTGAAATCAAAGACGATAAAGTCACACACGAGGAACGCATCCGCATTGGTGCCCGAGTTCGTGATGTTGAAGTCGCGCCAGACGGAGCAGTGTATTTACTGACTGACGAAGACAAAGGCGCCGTATTACGCCTGACACCTGCCGGCTGATAACATGCTGCTGTGGTTACCCGTTGGCGGTATGACTTTGCTTGGCAATCTGGTATTGCCTGGCAGCTCAGCGCCACCTGCTTCTGCTGTGCCTGAGTCCATTGAGCGCATCGCCGTGTCTACCGGCCCGTTGCCGGTCAGCTGGCTGCAAAGCCCGGCCGCGCTTATTGTGCAACCGCTTAATCCGACGCTGCAAACCGACGCGCTGGCGTTGTTGCAGGGCATCGCCGGTCTGCAGGTGGATGTCCGTTCTAATCTGGCGCAGGACAGCCGGCTTAGTCTGCGTGGCTTTGGCAGTCGCAGCAGCTTTGGTGTCAGAGGCCTGCGCATGACGCTGGACGGTATTCCGCTCACCACACCGGATGGGCAAACCCAACCCAGTGCTTTATTTACTGCCGACCTCGCTGCGGTGTCGGTGCTCAAAGGCCCATTTGCCGCTTTGTATGGCAATGCGGCCGGTGGTGTGGTGGCTTTTGACAGCAAACCGACCGAGCCCGGTCTGCTGCAGCTGCAGCAACAACACAGCAGCACTATGCGCCAGCAATTGCTGCGCGCAGACAGCGATTTCGGCAGCCTGATGTTGCAACAAACCGACTTTCAGGGCATTCGCCCGCACAACCGCGCTGAACGGCAAGCAGCACTCTGGAAGCAACAGTGGCAGCTTAGCGACGACATCCGGCTGAATGCCCGCTTCGACTGGAGCCGTGACCCACGCCTCGATGACCCTGGCGCTTTAACGCTGACCGAATGGCAAACCAATCCTGAGCAAACCTCTGCGCTCGCCAGCCGGTTTGACAGCCACAAAAGCACGCGCCAGCACCAAGCAGGCTTCAGTTTGCAAAGCAGCGACTGGCAATTCAGCAGTTATCTGACGTCGCGCCAAATCAACCAGTTTTTAACCCAAAGCGGCGAAGCCATTAGTAGCAGCGGTGGCATTGTGCAGTTATCCCGCCAGATGGCCGGATTGCAATGGCAGCAACAGCATCAATGGCAGCAACTGGCCTGGCAATGGGGATTGAGTCACGAGCAAAGCCGCGACGAACGTCAGGGCTATGTCAATCAGCTGGGGCAATCCGGTGCTTTGCGCCGCGACGAACGCAGCGACAGCCGCAGCCAGGATGCGACGCTGCGCCTCAGTTATGCGCTGACGCCGGCTTTGTCGTTGTTCGCCGGTGGCCGGCTGGCGTTTTTAAAGTTCTCCAGCCAGGACTACTTTATTGTGCCGGGTAATCCGGATGACAGCGGTAACAAAAGCCAGCAAGGCCATGCCCATGCATTTGGTTTTTCTTATGAGCTCACCGACGAATTATCCTGGCACGCCAGCACAGGCCGTGGCTTTGAAAGCCCGACCCTGACCGAAATGGCCTATCAGCGTAATAGCAGTGGCCTGAACCTGCAGTTAGAAGCGGCGCAAAACCGGCAATGGGACAGCGGTGTCAAATGGCTGCGACAACATGACAACGGTCGGCGTAGTCAGGCCCAACTCGATGTCTTTTATTTGACCAGCAGCAATGAGCTGGTGGTCGACATCAGCAGCGGCGGCCGAACCGTGTTTAAAAATGCTGCAGGCACCCGTCGCTACGGCACAGAGTTGAGCCTGGCACAGCGCTGGGCGTCCGGCTGGCAAGCCGAATACAGTTACAGCTATCTGGATGCGGTCTATCAAAATCCGGCTGACCCCAGCCATGGCCTGCAGTTACCGGGCGTTGCCAGTAACCAACATGCGCTGCGACTGAGTTATGCTCCGGGCGAGCACTGGTTTGTTGCTGCTGGTTATCGTCGCCTCAGCCGGGTTGCTGTCGATGACCGCCATTCACAGTTTGTCCCGGCCTATGGCCTGTTTGATCTGCAAAGCGGTTGGTCCGGTCAGGCTGGCGCCATGCAATGGCAGTTTGATCTGTCCGCGCAGAATCTGACCGATGAGCAGTACGTTGGTGCAGTTGTGGTGAACCAAAGTTCAGGCCGGGCCTTTGAACCGGGCATGCCGCGGCAACTGAGTGCTGGAGTCCAACTCAGTTTTCAGTTACGCTAGTCTTGTCATTTCAGGACAGATTTCCGCAAGGATCACGACAAAGTCAGCGGCCACTCAGCAGTCAGGTGCCTATGCTCACTATGTTAAAATCAAGCTTGTCAGCGCTGCTGTTCTGCCTGCTACCAACGGCGACGCTGTTGGCTGCCCCGCCATTACAGGCCGACTTGCCGGTACTCAAACTCGCGATGTATCACAGCCCGCCGTATTATTTTACTGAAAATGTACCTGAACCTTATGGCTTGTCGCTGGATTTACTGAAACCGGCTGCACACCAGCTTCATCTTCAAATTGAAATTATCACCTGTCCTTTTCCACGTTGTCTGAAACTGGCGGAACAGGGAGAGGTCGATATCGTGGCAGGCCTGATTAAAACCGACGAGCGTGAACGCTACCTGCATTTTATCCAGCCGGCGATGATGAATTTTGTCTCTTCTTTTGTGTTTTACAGCCGGCATAATCAAAACCACAACATCCATTCAGTCAAAGACTTAACCGGACACATAGTGACCGTGATGCGTGATGCGGCATATTTCCCTGCTTTTGACGAGGCGACTGATTTTGAACGGGTTCCGGTTAATTCTGAAGCCAAAGCACTGGAGCTGGTACACAAAGGTCGCGCCGATTACGCCATTACCATAGAGCAGACAGCAAAAGGGTCTTTTGCTCAGGCCGGCCTGCAACTCAGCGATTTAAAACGCCAGCCCTATCATGTGAATCAGCATATTCGCGGTTATCTGGCATTCTCCCGTCAATCACCTAACTTTCAGCTGGCGGCCAAACTGGAACAGATGCTGGAGCAACAATATCGCGCTGGTATGTTTCACCTGCTGTGGCAAAAATACCACTTGCCGGCTATCCCGACTCAGGCGCAAAAGTCTGCAACAACACCTTTAACAGCGACGCCAGTGGAATAGCCAGCACCACGCCCCAAAAGCCGAACAAACCACCAAACACCAGCACCGCCAACATGATGTAAAACGGATTGATGTCGACTACCCGGCCAAATAACCAGGGCACCAGCACATAGGCATCCAGCAGCTGCAGCAGCAGATAACAGAATAAAATCCAGCTGCTGGTGCTGCTCAGTCCCCACTGACCAATAGTCACCAGCACCACAGGCACTGTGACTACCGCAATCCCCAGATAGGGAATAAACACCGACAAGCCGACCAACAACGCCAGCAGTAAGGCATAAGGCAGTGCAAACAGGCTGAACAGCAAATAACAACACAGCGTCAGCAACACAAGTTCCAGCAATTTCCCCTGAATGTAGCCCAGCAGCTGATGATCCAACTGCCGCCACACCGGTTTCAATAAGGTACTGCTAGCCGGGAACTGTTGCTGCAAACCCGCCAGCAACACGGTTTTATCTTTTAGCAGAAAAAACATCATCATCGGTAACAGCACCAGATAAACCAGCAGATAGAATACACCGGCGACACCGGTCAGCGAAGAAGCGAGCAGTGTGTTCAGAAAATTCAGGCTCTGCCCTTCCAGACGCTGTAACAGCAAACTCAGCTGACGTTCGTTCAGCCAGCCGGGTTGTGCTGACCATAGCTGGTCCAGATACTGGCGTCCGGTTGCTGTCAGTTCCGGTAAGGCCAGCCAGAACGCCTGCGCCTGCAGCCACACCAGGGGGAACAGTGTGGCCAGTAACCACCACCACAGCGCAATCACTAAAAACATGGTCAGCGTGACCGCATCGCCACGGCGCATTGGCAAACGCTGCAGCCACGAGACGGGTCTTTCCAGCACATAAGCACCAGCCAGCGCCAGTAAGGCCGGCAACAATACATCGGCGAAAAACCACGTGACGCCGAGCATGACCAGCACATGAACCAGCAACAAAAACTGCGGAGCCTGATGAATACTGCGCAGCAGCGCTGACCAGATATTACGCATTTAATACTCCCTCACGCATGACTGCCTTGCTTGTGGCGGCGGTTCCCGCCAGAATGAGCACAATCCGTGCAGGAAAAGCCACGCCGGCTAGCCAACAGCCGCAGAAGTTGTGATACATTTTAACTCTATGACAAAACAGCTGCTTTTGCCGGAATTTGCCGACGACGCGGCCAAAAAATCCACCATCCGGCGCGGCCAGGAGGAATAGTTCATGTCGCAACATGGCAACAGACACAAGTTACCGCCCAATCCAACGCTAAAAGACATCAACTGGTACAAAAAACAAATCAACTGGGGTGAATTGCCACCGTTTTATCATATGGTGTCGCAGTCACTGGGCGAATCCGAAGGCATGCTGACGCATGGATTTGATACCGCAGTGAAAAAAATCATTGATAAACGCAACTGGAATCTGCAGTTACTGGGCGGCTATATCGATGACAATCAAGAGATCCACTGTGACAACAAACCGCGGATCGCCCTCTATCAGGTTTTTTCTGAACGCGGCTTTGAACTTCACGCTATCCCCTATGCCAAAGATCAGGAAATTGACCAGTATGTCAAAGGCAACCGGTTGATGGAGTTCAATCTGTGGGACCCGGTATCAATGCGGTTGTTGTTGCGGGTCAACCAATTACATAAATTTATCGGATATTACTTTGAACACGGTGACGATGCAGATTTCGCATTGATCCTGCATGCACATAAAACTGTGCACAAAGTGATTCAATTCATGCAGCAACATGTCAATGTGCAGAAAGTTGAAGGCGTCACTATCAAGGCGTTTTTTGAAGCACAGGAAAAACGCCTGGGCCAGGCCGATGCTGATGCGCTGCAACTGCAAGGGTTGAAATCCGGTATACAAGGCGAGCTGAAGAAGTAGATGACGTATCTCCTGAAAATTGCGTTTTGTACGATGTTTGTGCTGCCGCTGACGGCAGCAGCAGTAAATTCCACCACTTTACCTGACTTAGGCACTAATGCCTTCTCCAGCCTGTCGCCGGAAAAAGAGAAAATTATCGGCGACATGATGCTCAAGCAAACCCGCTCGCAGCTGCCGATGGTCAATGACCCGTTATTAGACGAGTACTTGCACACTTTGGGACAGGCACTGGTCGCCAAAGCTGAAGGTGTGCGTTTCCCATTTTCATTCTCTTGGGTCAACAGCCCGGAAATTAACGCTTTTGCGATGCTGGGCGGTAACATCGTATCAAACACGGGTACGCTGGCCGTCGCCGACAGTGAGAGTGAATTCGCCTCAGTGATGTCGCATGAAATTGTGCACGTGACGCAGCGCCACATCGCCCGTGCGGTCGAAGCCAAATCACAGAATGCGCCGCTAACCATGGCTTCATTGCTCGGCTCTATCCTGCTCACCATTGCCAACCCGGAGGCAGGTATGGCCGGTTTGATGGCAACTCAGGGCGTCGCGGCACAGCAGGCTATTAACTTCACCCGCAGCAATGAGCAGGAGGCCGACCGCATCGGCATTCAGTTATTAGCCAAAGGCGGCTATGACCCTTATGCCATGCCGGAGTTTTTCAATAAGCTCAGTGAAAAAACCCGGTTCAGCAACACCCAGCTGGCGTTTTTATATACCCACCCGCTGTCACAGGCGCGGATCAGCGACTCCAGGGTTCGTGCTGAACAATTCGAGCGGCGTTTTGTACCGGACAGCAGCGATTTCGCCCTGGCGAAGGCAAGGGTCTGGGCGCGTTATCAGTTAAAAGGTAAAGATGCGCTGGCCTATTTCCAGAAAAAGGTCGCGACGCCGGGTGGTAATACTAAAGCCAACCAGTATGGTCTGGCACTGGCGTTGTTTGACAGCGGCGATGTCAGCGGTGCAGAACAAATCCTGTTAAAACTGCGGGCGCATGATGATAAAAATCTGTTTTATATTGATGCCATAACCGACGTCTATATCCAGTCCGGCCGCACCGAAAAAGCCCTGCAGCTGCTGGAACAGGAATATTTGCTGCGGCCAAACAATCAGGTGATCACGCTGAACTACGCCAATGCGGCACTGGCAGCAAAATCCGAACGGCTGGCGCTGCACTTGCTGAAAAATCTGCTGTATTTCAAGCCCGATACCTATCTGGCGTACGAAATGCTCATCGATGCCTATAAATCAATGAATGATATGGCGAAGTATTTTGAAGCCCGGGCAGATCTGTATTATCAGCTGGCGATTTATCCCAAAGCTATTGATGATATTAACGAATCTTTGAACCGGTTAGCTGCCACCGACAAGCTGGAAAGCCGCCGGCTGGAAGCCAAGAAAAAACAATGGCAGGCCGAATTCACCCGGTTAAAACAATTAAACTGAGACTCCGATGCTGAAGATCTATCATAACAACCGCTGTTCAAAAAGCCGGGAGGCTTTGGCGCTGCTCACTGAAAAAGGCCTTGAATTCGAAGTCGTTAATTATCTTGAAACGCCGCCGGATCAAGCGACATTACAGAGACTGCTACAAAAGCTGGGTTATAGCGCCCGTCAACTGTTACGCCATAAGGAAGCAGAATACAGCCAGTCAGGCCTGGACAATCCGGCGCTGACTGAAGAGCAATTAATTGCCGCGATGATCGCAACGCCCAAACTGATTGAACGGCCTATTGTCGAATGGGCCGACAAAGCCATAGTTGCCCGTCCGCCGGCGCTATTGCTGGAGCTGCTTTAATGCCCGCTACGGTACTGATTTTGTATCATTCGCGGCATGGTTCAGTGCAGCAGCTCGCCGAAAAAATCGCTGTAGGCGTGCAAAGTGCGGGCGCCGAAGCGTTACTGCGTTGTGTCGCGCCTTGGTCGGCCGATACCCCGCTCACACATCCCGTGGTGACAAAAGCCGAACTGGTGCAGGCCAACGCACTGGCGATCGGCAGCCCGGTGCGCTTTGGCCAGATGAGTTCAGAAATGAAACAATTCTGGGAGCAGACCTCTGATTTGTGGCTGCAAGGTGCGCTGATTGACAAGCCCGCCGGCGTTTTTACCTCGTCTTCCTCGATGCACGGCGGCCAGGAAGCCAATCTGCTGGGTATGATGTTACCACTGCTGCATCATGGCATGGTGCTGCTCGGTCAGCCTTATGATGCACCAGCGCTGCATCAGACCCAAAGTGGCGGCACACCTTATGGTCCGACCCAAGTAGCCGGCCACGGCACTGCAAGCGGTTTAACCGCACATGAACATACCCTTTGTCTTGAATTTGGCAAGCGGCTGGCCCGCTTTGCCCGGAAACTGCAATGAAAGTGTTATTTGAACAACAGGTGCCCCTGGCGCCATCCACCCGTCGTTTACTGCGCATCGGACAGCTGGGCTATCTGGCGCTGTTTTTATTGATCCCGGCCTGGGTGTTATGGTTGTCTCCGCCGGAGCTTGGCAGCCCCCGGGTGTTACTGGCGTTGTTATGGGGCCCGCTGTGGTTACCGCTTAAAGGGATCTGGCAGGGTAAAGCCTACACCTTCGCCTGGGCCAATTTTATTGTGATGATTTATTTTGTACACGGCTTAACACACTTATGGGTCAGCAGCGGAACTGCTTTTTATCTGGCGCTGGCTGAAGTGCTGTTTGCCAGCCTGATGTTTTACGGCTGCACTTACTATGCCCGCGACCGTGGCAAAGAACTGGGGTTAAAAATCCCGAAACTAAAAGATGACCCGATCGGCCGCTAAGCCGGTCCGGTACCTTTGTATTTTTGTAGCAGCTGCTCTATCACCCCCTGCGCTTTCAGCCGGCTGAAAGCGCGTAAAATAGCCTGTCGCCTTGGTGATTGCTGGCTGACCGCACAAAACACGCCAGGCGCTTCACTCCAGATTGGATCGGCAACAAACTCAGTATCAAACTGCTGACGCTGCATCAAGTAAAAGTAACTCAGGTCCACCGCCATCACCGCATCCAGCCTGCGCTGCGCCAGCCGTTTCAGATTACTTTCCAGCGAGTGCGCATCATCGCGCACAATCAGCCGTTCAGTGAATGCCTGCTGCAATTCCGGGTAAATGAAACCAAAAGTCGTGCCGACTCTTTTGTAATACAGATCAGCCAAACGGCGGATGGGCGTAGTGTCGCTGCGGCGGATAATCAGCTGACGACTGAAAAACAATGTATCGGTCCAGTCAAAACGTTGCGGCTGACGGACCCAGTCCGGATTGAGGAAACAACTCACTTCGGCGTCTCCGGCGACGAGCCAGGATTCAAGCCGGGTCCGAGGAATATCGAGATACTGCACCGGGCTGCGCAGTTCCTGCGCCACCAGATCGAGAATGTCTTTGGCCATGCCGCCGGATAAGTGACCGCCGCTGTTAAAAATAGCAAATGGCACTGCGTTGGTATCACTGACAGCGGCTTTTAGCGGCGGCGACAGCACGTTCAGCGATTTAATCCCTTCAGCTGTAGCCAGACCGGCCGACCCGGCCAGGATCAACACACATAATCGGATGATTCGATTCGCCATATCGCAGACGACCTGAAATTTTTTCATTGCGGCTACAACCTCTGCTGACGCCATAGTGCATAACATAACAATAAATTGGCAGATTTTCAGCCAAGGCAGACCAATCCAGCGACAGAACTACGCCGTATCACGCCATAATCACAGTCAGAGTGTTGTTTATGTCTCAAGCGATTGCATTATTTCCGTTAAGTCAGATTGTATTGCCGCAAGGCCGGATGCAGTTACGGGTGTTCGAACCACGTTACCAGCGCCTGGTACGCGAAGCACAGCAGCGTCCGTTTGCCAGCGCTCTGCTCAATCCTTATGTACATCAACAACATCAGTCACGGATATTCCCGGTTGTGACCTTAGTCAAGATTATTGATTTTTGTCAGCTGCCGGATGGATTGCTGGGGATCACCATTGAAGGTATTGAACGCCACCGCGTCGTAAAGCGCTGGCAGGAAGCGGACCAGCTGCATGTCGCGGAGACTGAAGCGTTACCGCAGTGGCCTTCTGTAGGTGTCAATTCCGCCTTTCAGCAGTTGGTGCCTGCGCTGCAGGAGATCTACCTGCAAAATCCGCAACTTGCAGCATTGTACCCGACACCTGACTGGCAAAACGCCAGCTGGCTGGCGCAGCGCTGGCTGGAAGTGCTGACGATGCCGCCACAGTTAAAATTTGAACTAATGAGTGCCGATGATGCCGGCCCCACGCTCGACGTGCTGCAGGACTGGCTCAGTGAGCAGCAGCCGTCGCCACAAGCCGGAGCGGCACACACTAATTAATCCCGAGGTATTTGTGCACCTGCACACTGAGGCGCCAGTTGTGTTGCTTACACATCTCTATCGCCAGCGCTGTGGCTTTTGCTTTTTGGCTGATGGGTTGCAGGTAAATCAGCTTTTTCGAACAATCAACCTGCTGCAGCAGCGCCTGTAGCTCTTCAATGTGTTTTTCCATCGCAACCGGATGTTTAATTTCGTTGGCTCGCGCCAGGCAGCTGGTCAGTACCGGGTAGCCGCCTTTCATATTAACCTTTGGCGACACAGTCACCCAGGTTGAAGCCGGCGCCAGAATTTCAAAAGTGCCGCTGGTTTCAATTTGTGTGCTGTAGCCATTGGCATGCAATAGTTCACACAGTGGATTCAGGTCGTAGATACAAGGTTCGCCACCAGTGATCACGACATGACGGGCCCGATAACCGCGGCTGCGAAATAACGCCAGTAAATCATCGGCGCTGGCATTGGCCCAATGATCTGACTCAGCTTTTTTGCTGCTGGTGTCACTGAGCGCAATCAATAAATCCGGCGTTATCTCCCAGGTATGTTTGGTGTCGCACCAGGCGCAACCAACCGGGCAGCCCTGCAACCGGATAAAAATCGCCGGCGTACCGGTGTAACTGCCTTCACCCTGGATGGTTTCGAAGATTTCGTTGACTTTATACACAGTGCTTGGATTTCCTTTAGCATCAGGCCGAATTGCAGTACAATGCGCGCCCCAAAATTGTTGGCCATTATAACGGGAGCTTGCCAGATGCCGCAAAAAGTTGTTGTGATTTATTCCGGTGGTATGGATTCATTTACCGTATTACACAAGGCCATCAAAGACGGACATGAAGTCTTTGCCCTGTCGTTTAATTATGGCCAGCGTCACGTCCGTGAACTGGAATGCGCTAAAGCGGTTTGCGCAGAACTCGGCATCAATCACAAGGTTGTTGATATTTCAGCCATTAACCAGCTGATTGGCGGCTCCTCTTTGACCTCAGATATCGAAGTTCCGGAAGGCCATTACGCCGCCGACAATATGAAATCTACCGTGGTGCCCAACCGCAACATGATTTTGATTTCACTGGCGGTCGGTTATGCCGTGTCGTTAGATGCGCAGGCGGTGTATTACGGCGCCCATTCCGGCGACCACTTTATTTACCCGGATTGCCGGCCGGAATTCGTACAGAAGATGCATGATGTGTGTCAGGTCGCCAACTATGAACCGGTGGCAATCATCAGCCCTTATTTACAGCAGACCAAAATCGAGATCCTGCGTGATGGTCTCTCAATGGGCCTCGATTACAGCAAAACCTGGACCTGTTACAACGGCCGCGCCAAAGCCTGCGGTAAATGCGGCTCTTGTCAGGAGCGGCTGGAAGCCTTCCAGTTAAACCAGGCCACAGATCCACTGCCCTACGAAGCCTGAACCGGCGAATGCAATTGCAACAGTTGATACAGCGCCTGCACGGCGCTGTGATTATCACCACGCCGGCTTGCCAGATACATAGTGCGTTTTAAACCCTGCGGCCCGAGCGGCCTTGTGACAATCAGCCCCTGGCTTAAAAACGGTTCAGCCAGCCACAGCGGTAACACTGCGATGCCTTCGCCGGCAGCGACCAGCTGTAACATTTGGCTGGCCTGCGCCACCTGCCTGCGCTCACCGCGAAACTCCAGATCTTTAAGAAAATAACGGAACAAATCCTGCCGTTCCGGCGGTATTGGGTAAGTGAGCAATGTTGCCAGCTGTAAATCAGCCGGCGTCAGCCAGGGCTTTGCAGCGAGTGGATGTTCCGGTGCCAGATAAGCCAGCAATTCCAGCTCAAATAGTGGCTGATAACAAACCTGACGCAGCAACCGCGCATCCGTCGTCAGCACTAAATCCAGTTCGCCGGCCAGCATAGCTTCGATGGCATGATGCTCAATCTCTGTATCGAGACTCAGGTTGACCTGCGGATATTGCTGCCGGAATGCCTTAACGGCCGGTAACAGCCAATGAAAGCAGGCGTGACATTCGACCGTGAGCCGCAGCTGCGCCGGCAAACCGGGTTGTTGCCGCAGTTGCTGTTGTACTGCCTCAATCTTTGGCAGCACGTCGTCTGCCAGCTGCAATAACAACTGCCCTTGCCAACTGAACTGGATTGGCTGCGATTTTCTCACAAACAACGGCTCACCAAGCTGTTGTTCAATCTCTTTTAACTGATGTGATAGCGCCGATTGCGTGACAAATAACCGGCCGGCCGCGCCTTGCAGTGAGCCGGTCTGCGCCAGCGCCCGCAACGTTTTTAACAGCTTTATATCCAGTTGCATGCATGACCTTTTTTCAGCGGAGATCAATTTTTACATGCAATGTACCCACTTTATTTAGACATATCAACTTCCAGACGTCTAAGTCAAAAAAGGACAGCCAGTGCTGTCCTTCATGAGTCTCAATATTACTTAGCGCACCGGCAATTCAAACTTGGCAAACATTCGGTCGATTTCTTCCTGATTACGCAGCATATTGGCGCGCT